>CANJSR010000451.1 GCA_947476855.1 Acetobacteraceae bacterium | reverse complement strand
CCTCTGTGCAACCTCCCTTCCTTCTCCGTGCTATAAATGAAGAAAGCCTGAACAAACCCGCCCCAAAGACCCGGCGCACCACCTTCACATACTCAAAGAGCCCCCCATGCCCCTCATCCACCACGTCGTCACCGGCCTCGGCCACCCGCCCATCGTCTTCGTCCATGGCTTCTGCTGCGACCACACCGACTGGGACGCGCAGGTCGCCCATCTCTCCCCCCGCCACCAGACCGTCGCCGTCGACCTCCGCGGCCACGGCGCCAGCCCCGGCTCCCAGGCCGATTGCTCGATCGAGCGCTACGGCGCCGACGTGGCGGAGGTGATGCGCGCCCTCGCCCTCCCCCCCGCGGTCCTGGTCGGCCACAGCCTCGGCTGCCGCGTGGTGGTGGAAGCCGCCCTCCAGGCGCCCGAGCGAACCGCCGGCGTCGTGCTGGTCGATGGCAGCCAGTTCGCCCCCGCCATGGGTCCCGCCCTGCGCGCCGCCTTCGCCCAGCCCAACGGCTTCGCCACCATCACCCAGGGCATGTTCAAGGACATGTTCACCGCCAAGAGCGACCCCGCCACGGCCGATGCCGTGGTGGCCCGCGCCGGCCGCCTGTCCCGCGCGGTGGGGGAGAAGATGATGCTCGACCTGCAACGCTACGACGTCACGCGCTTCACCGCGTCGCTGTCCCTGCTGCGCGTCCCGGTGCTGGCCCTGCAAACCACCTACAGCAACGAAAGGCGGGAGCGGCAGACGATGCAGGCGGGGCAGACATCCCCCTTCCTCGACATGCTCCGCCAGGCGGTGCCGGCCGCTGGGGTCGAGATCATCCCCGACACCGGCCATTTCCCCCAGCTCGACGAACCCGCCCGGACCAACGCTGCGCTGGATCGGTTCATGGCGACGATCCCGAGGGTATGACGCGGCCGACCCCTGGGCTATAGGGGCGCATGGTTGCGGCCCGCTCGCTGATTCGCATTGCCGTTAATGTCGCCGTGGACGGGGGTCTGGCAGCGGCTTCGGTCCCCGTGGCGCGATGGATCGCGGACCCGGCGAGCGCGCTTGCCGGCCCGTGGTGGCTGGCCCCCGTGGGCGCCGCCGCGCTCCTGCTCGCCGGCCTGCCGTTCCGCCTGTCGCTGCAATACTGGCGTTATGCGGCGATGGGAGACCTCGTCACCGTCGTCGCCAGTGCGGCCGGCGGAGCCGCGTTATTCGCGTTGGCCGGCTTGGTGCTGGGCCACGCCTCCGCCAACCCCGCCTTCCCCATCGTCCACGGCCTGACCCTGCTGCTGCTTCTCGGCACGCCGCGGGTCGCCTATCGCTGGATGCGCAACCGCGGCAACGCCCCTCCCGCGGAAGCCGAGGCCGCCGTCGCCCTGCTCATCGGCGACGCGGAGGACGCCGACCTGTTCCTCCGCGCCATGGCCCGCGACCGGCGGCAGTCCTTCCGGGTGGAGGGCATCGTCTCCGCCAGCCCCCGCCAAGTGGGCCGCCGCATCCAGGGCCAGCCGATCCTGGGCGGCATCGACACGATCGACCACTTGCTGGAACGCCTGCGTGATGAGGGTCGGTTGCCGGGGATGCTGGTCATCGCCACCCCCGACCTCGCCGGCCCCCGCCTGGCCATCGTCGTCACCCAGGCCGAACGCTTCGGGTTGCAGGTGAGGCGCGCCCCCCGACCGACGGCGCTGGACCAGGAAGAACAGCGCGGCTCCGTCGACCTCAAGCCCGTGGCGATCGAGGACCTGCTGAACCGCCCGCAGGTCCCGCTGGACCGGGACGGCATGGCGCGCCTGATCCAGGGCCGCCGCGTGATCGTGACCGGCGCGGGCGGCACCATCGGCAGCGAACTCGCCCGCCAGGTCGCCGCCTTCGGCCCTGCCACGCTCGTGCTGCTCGACAACGGCGAATACGCGCTGTGGCAGATCGACCTGGAACTCGCGGAAACCCATCCGCATGTGAACCGCAAGACCGTCATCGCCGATATCCGCGATCGCGACCGCGTCGCCGCGATCTTCGAAGCCTACCGCCCCGAGCTTGTGTTCCACGCCGCCGCCCTGAAGCACGTCCCAATGGTCGAGGCCAACGCGGTGGAAGGCCTGCTGACCAACGCCGTCGGCACCCGCCACGTGGCCGATGCCGCCCGTGCGATGGGGGCGCTGGCGATGGTGCTGATCTCCACCGACAAGGCGGTGAACCCGACCAGCGTCATGGGCGCGTCGAAGCGCCTGGCGGAGATGTATTGCCAGGGCCTCGATGTTACGGCCCGCGCCGGGAATGGCGGCATGCGCTGCATCACCGTCCGCTTCGGCAATGTCCTCGGCAGCACCGGCTCCGTCGTGCCATTATTCCAGCGCCAGCTCGCAAAGGGCGGCCCGCTCACCGTCACCCATCCCGACATGCAGCGCTACTTCATGACCGTCCGCGAAGCCGTCGGCCTCGTGCTGCAAGCCTCCGTCCTCGGCGTCGGCGGCGCCGACCTCCCCGCCGGCCGCGAAGGCGGGATCTTTGTCCTCGACATGGGCGAGCCGGTGAAGATCGTCGACCTCGCCCGCCAGATCATCCGCCTCGCCGGCCTGCGACCGGAGGAGGACGTCGAAATCCGCTTCACCGGCCTCCGCCCCGGCGAGAAGCTGTATGAGGAGCTGTTCCACGGCAAGGAACCGCCCGTCCCCACGGGCTATCCCGGCCTGCTCATGGCCTCCCCCCGGACCGCCGATCCCGCCGATGTCGGCCGCTCGCTCGACCGCATCGCCGTGTCCTGCCACGACGGCCAGGAACGCGCGGCCCTCGCGCTGCTCAGCGAGCTGGTCCCCGAATTCGAACGCAACGGCGTGGCCGCCGAACCACCCCCGGCCCAGGCCGCCAGACCGCAAGAGGTTCCATGACCGACGCCCCTCGCATGTCCATTCCCTTCCTGGACCTCAAGGCGCAGCAGGCACGCATCGCGGCCGATCTGCGGACACGCCTCGACGCCGTGCTGGCGCATTGCCAGTTCATCCTGGGGCCGGAAGTGCAGGAGCTGGAAACCGTGCTCGCCCGCTATTGCGGGGCCGCCCATTGCGTGTCCGTCAGCTCCGGCACCGACGCACTGCAGATCGCGATGATGGCCGAGAACATCGGCCGCGGCGACGCCGTCTTCCTGCCCGCCTTCACCTATACCGCGACGGCCGAGGTGCCGTTGGTCCTCGGCGCCACCCCCGTGTTCGTCGATGTCGACCCGCGCACCTTCCAGATCGATGTCGCCCACCTGGAACGCCGCGTCGCCGAAACCCGCGCCGCCGGCAAGCTGAACCCCCGCGCCGTGATCGGCGTCGACCTGTTCGGGCAGCCCGCCGACTGGACCGCCCTGGCCGCCCTGGCGAAGCGCGAGAACCTGTTCACCATCGATGACCTCGCACAGAGCTTCGGCGCATCCCTGCACGGCCAGAAGCTGGGCATCCAGGCCGATGCCACCGCCACCTCCTTCTTCCCGTCCAAGCCGCTCGGCGCCTACGGCGATGGGGGCGCGCTGTTCACCCAGGATGCGGATCGCGCCGCGCTGTATCGCAGCCTGCGCACGCATGGGGAGGGCACGACGCGGTACGAGGTGCTGCGGACGGGGATGAACGGACGGCTCGATTCGATCCAGGCCGCGGTGCTGCTGTCAAAGATGACCGTGTTTGATGAGGAACTCGCCGCCCGCGAACGCATCGCCCGCTACTATGACGCGAGGCTGGGCAACGCGGTGACGATCCCGGCGCGGGTGGCCGATAGCACGAGTGCCTGGGCCATCTATGCCGTGCTGTTGCGGGATGGCGCGCAACGGACGGCGGTGCAGGACAGTTTGAAGGCGGCCGGTGTGCCCACGGCGATCTATTACCCTCGGCCCCTTCACAAGCAGCCGGCGTATCGGGACCAGCATGATGGGGCGGCGCTGCCGGTGTCGGAGGACCTGGCCGAACGGATCATGGCGCTGCCGATCCATCCCGATCTGACCGAGGAGGCGCTGGATCATATCTGCGCTTCGGTGTTGGCGGCTGTTGGGGGGTAGAGGCCGGAGGCCGCCCGGGCGTTGGCCCAGGTTGT
>CANJSR010000450.1 GCA_947476855.1 Acetobacteraceae bacterium | reverse complement strand
GGGAAACGTCCGATGCCGCAATCCGTCTCCAAGCTCATGGTCGACAGTCTGGAAGCCCATGACATCGACATGATCTACTGCGTGCCGGGGGAAAGCTATCTCGGCTTCACCAACGCGCTGGCCGACAACAACCGGATGCGGCTGATCGTCTGCCGCCACGAGGGCGGGGCCGCCTTCATGGCCGCCGCCGACGGGCGTATGCGCGGCGGACGGGCCGGGGTCTGTGTCGTCTCCCGCGGGCCCGGCATCTCCAACGCGCTGATCGGGATGCACACCGCCTATCATGACGCGACACCGCTGGTCGTGCTGATCGGGCAGGTGGAACGGTTCGAGGCCGGGCGCATGGCGTTGCAGGAACAGAACTATCCCAAGCTGTTGGCCGATGTGTCGAAGGCGGTGATCGAGGTCAACGAACCCGACCAGATCAGCGAGGCGATCGCCCGAGCCTTCCACATCGCCGAATCCGGCACGCCCGGCCCGGTCGCGGTGGTTATCCCGGAAGACGTGTTCGACGACACGACGGATGCCGTGCTCAGCCGTCCGCGCCCGCCCGCGCAGGGTGGCCCGCTGTCCGAGGATATCGACCGCCTCGCAGCCATGATCGCGGCGGCCGAACGCCCGCTGATCTGGGTCGGGCCGACGATGCGCGAAGCCGGCCTCGCGGACCTGACGCGGCTGGCCGAGGAATGGATGATCCCGGTTTCCCCCACCCATCGCCGCCCGCATCTGTTCGACGCCGGTCATCCGAACTACGGCGGCTACATGGCCAGCCGCGTCCACGCCGACATGCTGGCCGAGATCAAGAAATCCGACCTGCTGATCTCGCTCGGCGAGCGTCTGACGGGCTCCCTGACCCAGGGCTTCACCTGGCCGTCACCGGAGCCGCAGGTGCCGCTGGTCCATGTCTGGCCGGACGCGAACGAGGTCGGGCGCGTCTGGCGCCCCGATATTGGCATGGCGTGTGAGCCCTGGGCGGTGGTGCGCGCGCTGCTCGCCCGCGGCGCGCCGGCCGGTGTCGAGAAGCGGCGCGGCTGGGTCGCCGGGCTGAACGCGATCCACAAGCGCGTGACCAAGCCGGAATGGGAATCGATGCCGGATGGGGTGAATTTCTCGGCCGTGATCGCGGCGGTGAACAAGCGGCTGACGGATGACGCCACCGTGACCTCGGATGCCGGCAACTTCGCGACCTTCGTGCATCGCTACATGACGATGAAGCCGGGGCAGATGTTCCTGGCCTCGGTCGTCGGCGCGATGGGGGCGGGGATGCCGATGGCGGTCGCGGCCTGCCTGCGCCGGCCTGGCACCCAGGTGATCGGCTTCGCCGGCGACGGCGGGACGCTGATGACGGGGAATGAGATCGCGACGGCCTGCCAGTATGGCGTGAACCCGGTGTTCATCGTGTCCGACAACAATTGCTACGGCACGATCACCCAGCACCACGACGCCCGTTATCCCGGGCGGCCGTACCAGGCGGCGACGCAGCTCACGAACCCGGATTTCGCGATCTGGGCGACGGCGTTCGGCGCAAAGGGGATGACGATCCACGAGGAATCGGAGGTCGAGGACGTCATCGAGGCCGCCCTGGCGGTGAAGACCCAGCCGGTGGTGATCCATGTCCACACCTCGCTGCAGCAGATCAGCGCCTGGCGGAAGCGGTCCTGAGGTTTCGGGAGACCCGTCGCGGCTTTGGTGCCGGGATGGGTCCCCCGCGCTGAACAGGGGGGCGTTCCTGCCCGGGGAGCGGTTGGCGTTGCGCTGCCGGGCTGCGGAGGCCGGTGTGTGGTCTGGGTGTGGATTTTCAGCACGGAGAAGGAGGGAGGACGTCACGGAGGGAAGGGGAGGGCGGTTGGTGGCCCCGGCTGGGGGACTGCAACCCTATCCCTAAGGGCAGAGGGGTCATGTTGGGGCCTTCGCCATGGTCCCACCCCCGGTCCGGTGAGCCGACACCTTTTCTCCCTCCCCCCTTGAGGGGGAGGGCCGGGGTGGGGGGTCTGGCGGCACCGACCCGGGGTATCCCCCTCTCCCCAAGGGGGAGAGCGGGAAAGCCTGGTGATCTCTATGCCATTCGTATCCAAGGCCCGCCCCCCAACCGCCACCGACCCGAACCGACCCCCTCCCTGTCCCTCCGTGGCGTCCTCCCTGCTTCTCCGTGCTGAAATCTCCATCCGACACCGCCCCCCCGGCCCCAGCCGCACGCCCCCGACCATTTCACGCCCCAATCATGACCCAATGACCCAACCGTGATCGCCCCCTGCTTTCCTGTCATCCGTCCAAGCGCCGAATCGCCGCGGTCCAGGAAACAACGGGAGTCCCCATGGTCGTCACGCCATCCGTCGGAGAGCTCCTGCGATCCTGGCGTGTCCGCCGTCGCATGAGCCAGCTTGACCTGGCCGACCTCGCCGAGATCGGGGTCAAGCTCCTGGGCCAGATCGAAACCGGCCGTTCGGCCGCGAGCCGGGATCTGGTGCTGCGCCTGGCCGAACAGATGGGCGTGCCGCTGCGCGACCGCAACGCGCTGATGACCGCGGCCGGCTATGCCTCCCTCTTCCCGCAGCGCCCGCTCGACGATCCCGCCCTGGGGGTTGTGCGCGAGGGGTTGGACGCGATGCTGGCGGCGCAGGAGCCGCATCCGGCCATGGCCTATGACCGCCACTGGACCCTGGTCGCCGCCAACATGGCCTTCCACCGCATGGTCGCCGGCGCCGACCCGCTGGTGCTGCATCCGCCGGTCAATCTCCTGCGGCTGTGGCTGCATCCGGTGGGCCTGGCGCCCAGGATCGCCAATCTGCGCGACTGGCGGGAGCAGACGATCGACCGCCTGCGCCGGCGGATCGCCGTCAACGGGGATTCCCGCCTGATCGACCTGCTGGAGGAAATCCGCGACTACCCCCTGCCACGTGGCCAGGTCCCGACCCGTCCTGCGCCGAACTTCGAGGCGGCCATGGTGCCGTTCCGCCTGGTGACGATCGACGGGACGCTCAGTTTCTACGCCACCGAGACCGCCTTCATGGCGCCCCTGGACGTGACCCTGGCCGAACTGACGATCGAGACCTTCTATCCGCTGGACCAGGAAACCGCGGCGATCCTGGGCCGGATGGCCGAAACCTCGCCGGAACGCCGCTATGCCGATGTGCTGGCCTCGATCCCCCGGATGGTTCGGCCGGTTGGCCTGGGTGGGGCCGCACTGGATCGGGCCATCCTTGATCGGGCGGTGGTGGAACGGGGCGGCGTGGACAGCGGCGGCGACTGAGGTCCTACCGCTTCCGGTCGTGGTGCCAAGTATACAGCCCGCTGGCCACCACAATCGCGCCGCCGAGGAAGGTCCAGATCGCGGGAATGTCGCCGAAGACCAGGAACCCCATGACCGAGGCCCAGACCAGCAGCGTGTAGCTGTAGGGCTGCATGGCGCTTGCGTCGGCGTAATCCATCGCCCGGATCAGCCCGTAGTGGCAGACCGCGCCCAGGATGCCGATCAGCAGCAGAAAGCCCCAGGCGGCGGGCGTCACCGGCTCCCACTGGAAGGGCACCACCAGCGTGGCGGCGCCGAGGCCGATGACGGCGGACCAGAGCAGCGTGGTCTCGGGCGCATCGTCGCGGGCGACCATGCGCAGCATGATCTGATACAGCCCCCACATGAGGGCTCCGACCAAGGGCAGGGCCATCGGCCATTCCAGGCTCACCAGGCCCGGGCGGACGATCAGCAGCACACCGGCGAACCCGGCCAGCACCGCCAGCCAGCGATGCAGCCCGACCTTCTCCCCCAGCATCGGCGCGGCGAGCAGGATGACGATCAGGGGGGATGTCGCGGCGATCGCGTGCGTCTCGGCCAGGGGCAGGTAGGCGAAGGCCAGGAAGAACACCGCGTTTTCCAGCATCGCCAGGATCGACCGCCAGAACTGCAACCAGGGCCGCCGGCTGCGCGCTTGGCGCAGGATGCCGCCGCGTCGGGCCACCAGGAGCGCGAAGCCGGCATAGATCACGTAGCGGACCCAGAGGGTCTGCATCACCGGATAGGACTGCACGAGGAACTTGCTGATCGAATCCATCACGGCG
>CANJSR010000449.1 GCA_947476855.1 Acetobacteraceae bacterium | reverse complement strand
TCGCCGGCGGCACCGACGCCCTGACCCTGGCCGCGGGCACCAACACCGCCTCGATCAGCAACGTCGAGACGATCACGGCGGCGAGCGGGCCGAACACGATCACCCTGAGCGGCGCGGTCAGCAACATCAGCGTCGATCTCGGCTCCTCGGCCGACAAGGTGACGCTGTCGAGCTCGACCAACACGCTCAGCATCTCCAACGTCGAGACGATCACCGGCGGCGCCGGCGTCGACACCGTCACCCTCGGCTCCGACCTCTCGACCTCGGTCACGGTCGATCTCGGCGCCGGCAACGACAGGTTGAACCTGTCCTCCGGCACCAACACCGGCACCCTGTCGAACGCCGAGACGGTGGTCGGCGGCGCGGGCGATGACACGATCACTTTCGGCCGCGGCGTGACCAACGCCAGCCTCGACTTCGGCGCGGGCAGCGACACGGTCACCCTGTTCGCCGCGGCCAACTCCGCCTCGCTCAGCAATGTCGAGACGGTCACCGGGGCGAGCGGGGCCGACACCCTGACGCTCAGCGGCGCCCTGACCACCAGCATGACGGTCGACCTCGCGGCCGGAAGCGACAAGCTGACCCTGGCCGCCGTCAGCAACACCGGCACGGTATCGAACGTGGAAACCCTGCTGGGAGCATCCGGGGACGACACCGTCACCCTGGGCAGCACCGTCACCAACGCCTCCATCGACCTCGGCACCGGCACCGACACGCTGACCCTCGCCAACGGGACGAATTCCGCCTCGGTCGCGAACGTCGAAACCGTCGTCGGCGGCACCGGGCCGAACACGATCGTCCTGACCCGGACCACGTCCAATGTCAGCCTCGATCTCGGCTCCGGCTCCGACAAGCTGACACTGGCCAACTTCGCCAACATCGCCACCCTGTCGAACGTCGAGACCCTGATCGGCGGCACCTCCGGCGATACCATCACCCTCGGCTCCGACCTCACCACCAGCGTCTCCCTCACCCTCGGAGCCGCCAAGGACACGCTGACCCTGACCAACGGCACCAACACCGGCACGGTGACGGATGTCGAAACGATCAGCGGCGGCACCGGCGACGACACGATCACCATCGGCGGCGGCGCGACGGCGGCGAGCTTCGACTTCGGCTCGGGCAACGACACGCTGACACTGGCCAACGCCATCAACACGGTGACGGTGGCGAATACCGAGACGGTCACCGGTGGGACCTCGGCCGATACGCTCACGCTGGCGTCCGCGCTCGGAGCGTCCGCCACGATCGACCTTGGCGGGGGCAGCGATAAGCTGACGCTGGCCAACGCCACCAACACCGGCTCGCTCGCCAATACCGAGACGGTGATCGGCGGGACGTCCAACGACACGATCACCCTGACCACGGCGATCAACAACGGCTCGGTCGACCTGGGCACGGGCAGCGACAAGCTGACCCTGGCCAACCAGACCAACCGCATCAGCGTCGCCAATACCGAAACGATCCAGGGCGGCGGCGGCAATGACACGATCATCCTGACCGGGGCGGTGGCCCGCAGCGTGGTCGGCGGTGCCGGCGTCAACTTCATCACCGGCGGCACCGGGGCCGATACCTTCGTCTTCGACCAGACCAGCGCCGGCAACACGACGACGATCACCAACTTCAGCGCGGCCCAGTCCGACATGATCGGCCTGGATACCGGCGGAAGCGCGACCTTCTCGGGTGACGCCTACGACCTTGGCGGGGCATCGCTGGTGAACGGGACCAACATCACCAGCGTGGCGAACGCGGCCGGCCGCCTCGCCGCGGCCCTGTCGACCGGCGGCTTCGGCGGCTTCGCCTACCAGGCCGACACCGGCGAACTGTTCTACGGCGCGACCGGCGACTTCAGCGGAGGCGGCACGCTGATCGGGGTCATCACCACGAACGGCACGACGCCCTGGACCTTCGACGTCACGAAATTCACCCAGGTCTAGAAGGAACATCTCCATGACAGTCCGGGCCAAAATGGACCCGACCGCCTTGGGCGAAACAGGACGGATCGAACGCGACCTGGCCGAGGCCGCCCTGATCCGATGGCACAAAGGCGGCGCCACGCCCGAAAGCGTGGTGCCGCTTCTGGCGCGCGTGGCGGCAACCGCGGCGGATCATTCCAACCTCGGCGCCGTCCTGCGCGCCGCCGGCGATCCCGTCCGGGCCGAGGCGTCCTACCGGCAGGCCATCGCCCTGGACCCCGGCTTTGCCGCCGCGCACTACAACCTCGGCAACCTGCTGCTGAACGACACCCGGCTGGACCAGGCGGAGGTGTCGTTCCGGCACGCCATCCGGCTCCACCCCTCCTACGCCGAGGCGTGGAACGGCCTGGGCCTGGCACTGCAACGCCAGGGATCCCTCGCCCAAGCGGCCGAGGCCTTCGCACACGCCGTCCGCCACGCGCGCCGATGGGCCGAGGCGCACCTGAACCACGGCGTCGCCCTGTTCGGGCTGGAACAATACGAACCCGCCCGCCAGGCATACGAACAGGTTCTGTCCCTGGCGCCCGATCATGCGGCCGCGCATGGCAATCTCGGCGCCCTGCTGCTGCGGGCCGGCTGCGCGATCGCGGCCGAGGAGACCAGCCGCCGCGCGATCGCCCTGGCCCCGGGGGAACACCGCTGGCGCGCCAACCTGGCCGTCGCGCTGCAGATGCAGGCCCGCCACAACGAAGCCGAGGACGCCTATCGGGAGGCTCTGGCGATCCGCCCCGACTACGCCGGCGGCCATGGCAACCTGCTGTTCGCGCTGAACTACCGCGATGACCTGCCGCCCGAGGCGATCTTCGCCGAATACCAACGCTGGGACGCCGCCCATGCGCGCCATTTGCCCCGGCTGGACGCCACGGGCACCGGCGGGCAGCGCCTGCGGATCGGCTATGTCTCCCCCGATTTCCGCCAGCACGCGGTGGCGCTGTTCGCCGAACCGCTGCTGGCCGCCCATGACCGGACGCGGGTGGAACTGTTCCTGTATGCCGAGGTCGCGGTCGAGGACGCTACCACCGCCCGGTTCCGCGCCTTGGCCGACCACTGGCGCCCGACGCTCGGCCAGGACGACGCGGCCGTCGCGGCGATGATCCAGGCGGATGGGATCGATGTTCTGGTGGACCTGGGCGGGCACACGTCCGGCAGCCGCCTGATGGTCTTTGCCCGCAAGCCCGCGCCGGTACAGATCGCCTATCTGCTGGGGCATGGGTACACGTCTGGCTTGTCAGCGATGGATGTCTTCCTGGCCGATGACGCGCTGGCGCCGGCCGGGTCGGATCACCTGTTCGCCGAACGCGTCATCCGGCTGGATCGCATCCCCATCGTCTACCGGCCGCCGGAGGACATGCCCCCGGTCGGGATGGCGCTCCCGGTTGAGGTGCCGTCTGGCGAGCCGGCCAAGTCAGCCCCCCACCCGGTCGCCTTCGGCCATTTTGGCCGCACCGAGCGCCTGAACGCCCCCGTCATCGCCGCCTGGGCCGCGATCCTGCGCGCCGTCCCCGGCTCCCGCCTGATCCTCGACAACCGTCCCTTCCAGGAACCCGCCTTCCGCGCCTTGTTCACCACCCGCTTCGCCGAACACGGGATCACCCCGGACCGCCTGACGCTGCGCTACACGACCCCGCAACAGGCGCTCTGGGCCGCCTATGGAGAGATCGACATCGCCCTCGATCCCTTCCCGCACAATGCCGGCACCACGACGATCGAGGCGCTGTGGATGGGCGTCCCCGTCGTCACCCGCGCCGACCGCCCCACCGTCGGCCGCTTCGGCGCCGCCATCCTGGGCGCGCTGGGCCTGCAGGCCTGGGTCACCGACACCACCGAGGCCTACATCGCCCGAGCCGTCGCCGCCGCCAACGGGCCGCGCCCAACCCGCGCCGACCTGCGCGCGCGGTTCCTGGCGTCCCCCCTGAGCGATGCGGAAGGCCTGGCGGCCCGTTTGGAAGCCCTGTTCCAGGATTTGGCGTCCACCACGGCGGACACCTCCGCTCGCCGCCACCCGTCATGGTGGGCGCAGGCCCACCACCCCCGACTGCCCCTGCCTGAACCCGTGAAAGTCGTGGATGGTGGGCCTGCGCCCAC
>CANJSR010000448.1 GCA_947476855.1 Acetobacteraceae bacterium | reverse complement strand
CGCCACCCTGCTTGCCTCCGTCGCGCTGCCCGCCTTCGCGCAGAGCCCTGCCCCGGCGCCCGCCGCCGCCACCCCCGCCCCGGTGCCCGAGCCCGTCGCGGCACCGGCCTCCACCGGCCTGGTCATCGAGGGGATCAAGCTGTCCGGCCAGATCCAGGCCGGCTTCATGATGAACCCGTTCCGGCCGAGCACCGGGCTGAATTTCGGTCAGTTGATGACGGATCGGGCGAATTCCGGCGCGCTGAACCAGATCCTGCTGACCGCGGAAAAGAAGATCGACACCACGAGCACCGAGTTCCAGTGGGGCTTCAAGATCCAGGGCATGTACGGCACGGATGCCCGTTACACCCAGTATCTGGGCGTGATGAACAACGTGTTCCCGAACTCCCGCTATCAGTTCGACATCGTCGAGGCGAACGTGCAGCTGCGCCTGCCGATCTTCGCCGGCGGCATGGACCTGAAGGCCGGCATGTACTCGACCCCGATCGGGTATGAGACGATCGATCCGTCGACCAACCTGTTCTACTCCCATTCCTACATCTTCCAGTTCGGCCTGCCCTTCAAGCACACCGGGCTGCTGACGACGTCGTATGTCAGCGACACCGTCGCCATCTATGCGGGCGTCGATACCGGCGCCAACACGACGATGGGTCCGATGGGCGACAACAACGGCGCGATCGGCGGCATCGCCGGTCTGGGCCTGACGCTGATGGACGGCAAACTGACCATCCTCGGGCTGTCGCATTTCGGGCCGGAAAATGCGACCCGCGCGCTGTCTCCGCTGGGCGTCAACGCCAATGGCAAGTGGCGCTTCTTCAACGACATCGTGATCACCTACAAGGCGACCGAAGCCCTGACGCTGGTGACCGAGGCCAACTGGGTACGGGAAAACTACAACGCCCTGAACGGCAAGGCGGCGAACGGCTTCGGCCTGGCGCAGTACGCGTCCTATGCCCTGACCGACACGGTGTCGCTGAACGCGCGCGCCGAAGTGTGGCGTGACGACAACAACTTCTTCGTTGCCTCCTTCGCCGGCAACAACGACCCGATCCGCTTCCAGCAGGGCCTGCCGACACGCAGCACCGTCTACGCCGCGCCCGGTACCAACACGACCTATGGCTCACTCACCCTGGGCGTGACCTGGAAGCCGGAACTGCCGACCTCCATCGCCACGCTGGCGATCCGGCCGGAAATCCGCTGGGATCACGCACTGACCAGCAACAAGCCGTTCAACAACAACGCGCTGACCAACACCGGCGGCACGAACGACAACTTCACCTTCGGCGCCGATATCGTCCTGACGTTCTGATCGACGCACGCCTATCGGGGCGGCCGGGAGCGATCCTGGCCGCCCTTTCCGTGTACGGGGGACGTGTTGGGGCTCCGCCCCAAACCTCGCGAGGGGCTTTGCCCCCTCGACCCCCACCAAGGGCACAGCCCTTGGGACCGATCATTGGGGGGAAGGCAGGAGGGGCCAACCGTACCCTCGCGAGGTCCGTGTAGGCCCCTCCTGCCTTCCCCCCAACCAATGGTTTCCAAAGGCCTGAGGCCTTTGGTGGGGTCCAGGGGCAAGGCCCCTGGTGGGGTCTGGGGTGAAACCCCAGCACTTCCCCGTTCACCGACGGCCGGCCAGGGTCACCTCCCGGCGCCAGATGTACAGGCCGGCGCCGACCAGGATCAGGACGCCGGTCAGGGACCAGATGTCGGGGTATTCGCCCCAGAAGATGATGCCCAGGATCGTCGCGTAGACGATCGCGCCGTATTCGAAGGGCGCGACGACGGTGGTTTCACCGGTGCGGTATCCCTCGGTCATCAGTAGTTGCGCGACGCCGGACATGATGCCGGCGGCGACCAGCATCCCGAACTCCAGCGGCGTTGGCGTGACCCATCCGGGAATGGCGCAGATCGTGGCCAGCACCGCGGTGCCCAGGGTGAACCAGGCCACGATGGTGACGTTCTTTTCCCCGGCTTCGCCCATGCGGCGGATCGTGATCATGGCGAGTGCCCAGGCGACCACCCCGGCGACGACCAGGAACACGGCGAAGGGCTGTTGGGAGGCCTCGGCCAAGCTGTTCCAGGGGCGCAGCATGATCAGCACGCCGCCGAGGCCGACGACGACGGCGCTCGCCCGCCGCCAGCCGACGCGTTCCCCCAGCATCGGGACGGACAGGATGGTCAGGAACAGCGGCATCGCGAAACCCAGCGCGGTGACAGTAACAATGGGCAGAAAGGCATAGCCATAGACGCTGGTGAAGGTGCCGAAGAACCCATACAGCGTCCGAAGAATGTGTCCCATCGGCCGGCGGGTCTTCATCGCCTCCAGCCCGCCCTGCCGCCACAGCACGGGCAGCATCGCCAGGAAGGCGACATAGCCGCGCACCATCACGATCTCGAAGACCGGAACAGTGACGGTCAGGGTTTTGATCAGGGCGGCGCCCAGCGTGAAGGTGGCCGAAGCCGCCAGGACGCAAAGGATCGCGTGCCGGCGCGCGGCGCGTTGGTCGGGTCGGGACGGTTCCATTGCTGGGACCGTAGCACTGGAATCCTATGGCGCGACAATCACCGAGATCTGGTGCCCGATCGGCCCGCCTCCGGCCAGGGTACGGCGCCGGTGGCTGAAGAATCGAGATTCTTCGGCGAGCGTATCGACACCGGTCACGACGACGCTGCGCACGCCGGCCAGACGCAGGCGGTGGGCGCAATAGCCGGCCAGGTCGAACTGCCAGCGGGCCTCCCGCAGGCCGGGCGCGAAGAAGGCGGCATCGGCGGGATCGTGAGCGAGGACGGCGTCGCGCAGGTCGGCGGCGACCTCGTAGGAGTCCTGGCCGATGCAGGGGCCGACCGCGGCGGCGATGCGGGTTGGGTCGGCGCCCAGGGCTTCCATCGCGGCGATCGTCGATTCGATGACGCCGATGACGGCCCCGCGCCAGCCGGCATGGGCTGCGCCGACGATCCCGGCCTGGTCATCGGCGAACAGGATGGGCGCGCAGTCCGCGGTGACGATGCCCAGCGCGAGGCCGGGGCAGTCGGTCACCATCGCGTCGGCGCGCGGGCCGGCGCCGGGTTCCCATGTCTCGGTGACGGTCGCGACGTCCAGGCCGTGGACCTGGGTCAAGCCGAGAAGGCGGGCGGGATCGGCGCCGAGGGCGCGGGCGGCGCGGGCGCGATTTTCCAGCACATGCGCGCGGTCATCGAGGCCCGAGAGGCTGCAATTGAGGCTAGCGAAGGGTCCGGAGGACACGCCGCCGGCCCGGGTGAAGAATCCATGGCGCGCGGCGATGTTGGCGGTCGACAAGGGCTCGGTCATCGCATGACCGCCTTGGGCACTCTGGCTCATTCGATCCCGACTCCGCTGTGTCCCTCGGGGGCCGATCTGCGCGGATTCCCGGTTCGGGTCAATCACCGCCGGCCGTTGACAACATGGGCAAAGCGGGCCGCTAATCATGGGCGCAACTCGGACGGATCGGCCCCCATGAACCATATCGGCGCGTCTTCCCTGGGAATGGACCCGGTCGCCCGCGCGCGGGCCGTCGGACCGGCGATTGCCGCCGTGGCGGATGAGATCGAGCGGGCGCAGGCCATCCCCGAACCCGTCCTGTCGCAGATCCACGACGCCCGCCTGCCGCGGATGCTGCTGCCCCGCTCGGTCGGCGGGGATGAGATCGAGCCCTGGGTCTACATGCGCGCGATCGAGGAGATCGCCCGCCATGACGGCTCGGTTGGCTGGAACCTGTTCGTTTCCAACAGCGCGGCCCTGATCGCGCCGTTCATTCCGGAAGAAGCGGCGCGCACCATCTTCGGCGACCCGCGCGGCTGGATCGCCTGGGGGCCGCCCAACCAGTATCGGGCGCTCGCGGTCGAGGGCGGGTACCGCATCACCGGGCAATGGCATTTCGCCAGCGGGTGCCGCCAGGCCAACTGGATGGGCGCGCATTGCCATGTGCAGGAGCCCGATGGATCGCTGCGGCTGAACCGCTTCGGCCGGCCGACCGTGCGGACGCTGCTGTTTCCCAAGCACCACGCGACGCCGATCCATGACTGGAACACGCTGGGCATGCGCGG
>CANJSR010000447.1 GCA_947476855.1 Acetobacteraceae bacterium | reverse complement strand
GGCGAGCACGGCCAGAAGCAGAGGCAGGATCACCGATCATCATCCCGGGTCATGGCGTCGAGGCGCGCGCGTTCGGCGTCGGTCAGTTCGACCGGCTGTGCGGGGGCGGGGCGGCGGCGCAGCCAGACGATCACCCCGCCGAGACCCAGCACCAGCACGACGGCGGGGCCGAACCAGAGCGCATAGGTCTCGGGCTTCACCGGCGGGCGCAGCAGGACGAAGTCGCCATAGCGGGCGACGACGGCCTGGATCGCCTGCGGGTTCGTGTCCCCGGCGGTCAGGCGTTCGCGCACGAGGCGGCGGATGTCGCGGGCGAGTTCGGCGCGGGATTCGTCGATCGATTCGTTCTGGCAGACGACGCAGCGGAGTTCGGCGCTGATGACGCGGGCGCGTGCCTCCATCGCCGGATCGGGCAGGCGTTCGGCCGGTTCGACGGCGTGCGCGGCCGGGGCCACGGTCAGCAGCGCCAGAAGGATCAGCCGGATCATGGGGTTGTGAGTTTCCGGAGGAGGGGCATCAGGTCGCGCTCGATCCGCGCGGGGGTGAGCGCGCCGACATAGCGGGCGCGGATATGGCCGTCGCGGTCGAGGACATAGGTCTCCGGCACGCCATAGACACCGAAATCGAGGCCGGTGCGTCCTTCCAGGTCCACGCCCACGGACCGGTAAGGGTCACCGAGTTCGGCGAGGAAGCGGGCGGAGGCCTCGGGCTTGTCCTTGTAGGCGATCCCGAACAGCCGGACCCCGTCCACGCGCGCCAGGCGCATCAGCAGCGGGTGTTCGATCCGGCAGGGCGCGCACCAGGAGGCGAAGATGTTGACCACCGCCGGCTGGCCCTTGAGATCGGCGAGGGTGAAGCGCCCGCCGCCGGACAGGGCCGGGATATCGAAGGCCGGTGCTTCCTTGTCGAGCAGGGCGGAGGGCAGCAATTGCGGGTCATGCCCCGGGCGCAGCGAGTAGGCGAAGTAGCCGGCGACAACCAGGAATAGCAGCGCGGGCAGAAGGTAGATCAGCCGGCGCATGCGGGACTCATGAGGTGTGGGTGGTGGAGTTGGGGTAACGGGGCCTTCGGGCAAGGATCAAGGGCCTGGGGTGAAGCAGCCACCGCGATTTCAGCACGGAGAAAAAGGGAGGACGTCACGAAGGAAAAGGGAGCGGTGGCCGCCGGCCGTCGGTGGTCGCCTCCGATCACCTCCGTGACGTTCTCCCTGCTTCTCCGTGCTGAAAACGCGGTGCCCGCCGAGCACACCGGCGTCAGGGCGGCAAGGCAATCTCGGCCGACCCTCCCCCCATCACTCATTCCGCGGGCACCGGCCGAGCGGCGATCCTGGCACGGGCGGCCGCCCCGACCCGCCAGCGGCGATCGGTCAAGCTGACAACCCCTCCCAGCGCCATGATGACCGCGCCGATCCAGATCCAGGGCACCAGGGGCTTCCAGTAGGCGCGGATGGTCCAGGCGCCGGCGCCATCGGCTTCCCCCAGCGCGACGTAGAAGTCCGACATCAGGTTCGTGCGGATCGCGGTATCGCTGGTCGTTTGCCGTTGCACGGGGAAGAACCGCCGCTGCGGGTGCAGTTCGGCGACCTGGGTGCCGTCCCGCAGCACCAGCACCGTCGCGTCATCGGCGATGTAGTTGGCGCCCTGCACGCGGCTGACTTTTTCCAACCGGACCTCATAGCCCGCCAGCGTCATTGACTGGCCGGGCCGCAGCACCTCGATCGCTTCCCGATCGAAGGCGGACGCCGCGAAGCCCGCAACCGATACGGCCAGCCCGAAATGCGCGAAGGTCATCCCATACGCCGAACGCGGCAACTGCACGGCGCGCCGGAGGCTATCGCCCAGCGGAATGCGGAACAGCCGCAGGCGTTCAGCCAGTTCCACCATGGTCGCCATGCCCACCCAGGCGGCGAGGCCCAGGCCCAGGATCGCCAGCACGGGCCCACCGCTGGTCGCATAGAACACGGCCAGCACTGTCACGACCGCGGCGGCCAGCGCCACCCACAACCGTTGCAATGCCGCCAGCAGGTCGCCTCGCTTCCAGGCCAGCAGCGGGCCGATCCCGACCGCCACGACCAGAGGCACCATCAGCGGCACGAAGGTCGCGTTGAAGAACGGGAACCCGACCGACAGCTTGGCCCCGCCCATCGCGTCCAGGAACAGCGGATACAGCGTCCCCAGGAAGACCGTGGCACACCCGCACGACAGCAGCAGGTTGTTCAGGATCAACCCACCTTCGCGGGAGATCGGGGCGAACAGCCCGCCCCCCTTCAGCGCCGGTGCCCGCCAGGCGAACAGCGTCAGCGACCCGCCCACGGCGATCACCAGCAGGCCGAGGATGAAGGTCCCTCGTTCCGGGTCCGACGCGAAGGAATGGACTGATGTCAGCACGCCCGAGCGCACCAGGAACGTCCCGACCAGGGACAGGGAGAACGTCAGGATCGCCAGCAGGATGGTCCAGGATTTCAGCGTGTCCCGCTTCTCCACGACGATCGCCGAGTGGATCAGCGCGGTGCCGAGAAGCCAGGGCATGAAGGAGGCGTTCTCGACCGGGTCCCAGAACCACCAGCCGCCCCAGCCCAGCGTGTAGTAGGCCCACCAGCTTCCCATGGCGATGCCGATGGTCAGGGAACACCAGGCCGCCAGCGTCCAGGGGCGGACCCAGCGGCCCCAGGCGGCGTCGACCCGGCCCTCGATCAGGGCGGCGACGGCGAAGGCGAAGGCGACCGAGAACCCGACATAGCCGAGGTAGAGAAAGGGCGGATGGAAGGCGAGGCCCGGGTCCTGCAGCACCGGGTTCAGGCCCAGCCCGTTGGCCGGGGCGGGCAAGGCACGCTTGAAGGCGTTGGAGGTGAACAGGATGAACAGCAGGAACCCCACCGTGATCATCGCCTGCACCGCCAGCACCCGCGCCTTGAGCGTCGGCGGCAGGTTGGCCCCGAACAATGCGACGGCGCCGGAACAGATCGCCAGCATGAGGACCCAGAGGACCATGGATCCCTCGTGATTCCCCCAGACTCCACTGATTTTATACAGCAGCGGCTTATCCGTGTGGCTGTTCTGCGCGACGTTCACGACCGAGAAGTCGGAGGTGACATAGGCATAGGTCAGCCCCCCCATCGCCAGCGCCATCAGGCCGAAGGTGGCGAGCGCGCAGGGCCGGGCGGTAGCCATCCAGGCGGGGTTGGCGCGGGCCGCCCCTACCAGCGGCACGACCGACTGCACGACGCTGACGAACAGCGCGAGGATCAGCGCGAAATGGCCGAGTTCAACGATCATGGGGGAGGTGTGCCATGAGGAGGATGTACCATGGGCGGGAGGTGTCCCGTGTGGTCGTCCGGGTCAAGGGCTGATCGGGGTCAGCGCGTGTGGATGGCCGAGAGGGGAAGGCTGACGCCGATCTCCGGTAGCGGGATTTCCGCATCCAGGCCGGCGATCGTCTCCGGCTCCCACCCCGCCGTTCGGCGCATGACGGTGGCCAGCGGTTCGTCGCAATCGAGGATCACATAGGCCTGGATGGACGGTACCGACGCGTAGTCGAACGGCTTGACCCGCCGGTCGGTGAGAGCGGTGGAGGGGGAAAGCACCTCGAACACGACGGTGGGGTTGATCGTGTCCGAGTCCGATGTGCCGTCGTCGCAGATGACGCTGGCGTCGGGGTACCGAACCTTTGCGGGGGTGACGACCTTCAGCTCCGACCCGTGGACTTCGCAGGGCGGGCTGACACGCGGTCCGAGCGCCAGCACCAGCCGCGTCTGGATACGCGAATGCTGCCGGCTGCCCCCGGTCATGGCGACCGGCTGGATCCCGTCGAACTCATAGCGCAAGGGCTGGGTGCGTTCCCACGCCAGGAACTCATCCACCGTCAGCGGCTTGAGGGAGGCGCTCATGTCCGGTACCCGCATTCTCCTGACCTGGACCCTAGCACGTCCGCGCGGGTTTTCGAGCGGGATCGATCCGGGTACCCGCCCCGACGTCATCCCGACCCCGCTCCGACATCATCCCGGTCCGCCCGTCATCCCGGTCCCCCCGTCATCCCGGCCTTGTGCCGGGACCACTCGCGGCAGCGGGCGGGT
>CANJSR010000446.1 GCA_947476855.1 Acetobacteraceae bacterium | reverse complement strand
CGCGTGAAGGAAGGCCAGGACATCCTGAAGGAACTGGTCAAGCACACCGACATCCTGATCGAGAACTTCACCCCCGGCACGCTGGAGCGCTGGAACCTGGGGTGGGAGGACCTCCGCAAGGTCAACCCGCGCCTGATCATGGTCCGCGTGTCCGGCTACGGACAGGTCGGGCCCTATGCCAAGCGTTCGGGCTATGACCGGATCGCGCTCGGGTTCTCGGGCTATATGTATCCGACGGGCTTCCCGGATCGCTTCCCCGTCCGCCCCGCCTTCGCGACCGCGGACTACAACACCGGGACCTTCGGCGCCCTGTCGGCGATGTTCGCCCTCTACAACCGCGACGCTCGCGGGGGGGAAGGACAGATGATCGACCTGGCGCTGTATGAGGCGCCGTTCCGCATCACGTCCGACCTGATGGTCAAGTATGCGGAGACCGGGGAAATCCGCGAACGCATCGGCAACCGCAACCCGACCTTCTCCCCAGCCGGCACCTTCCAGACCAAGGACGGCCGCTACGTCCAGATCGCCGCCGGCGGCGACAATGTCTGGCAGCGCCTGGCCGAGGCGATCGACATGGCCCCCCTGGCCACCGATCCGCGCTACGCCAAAAGCCGCGACCGGATCGAGCGCGCGGATGAGCTGGAAGGCCTGCTCGCCGACTGGATCGCCGAACACGACTTCGCCGATATCGAGGCGAGGCTCGCCAAGGCCAATGTCCCCTTCGGCGGTATCTACACCGCGGCGGATATCGCGCAGGACCCGCACTACAAGGCGCGGAACAACATCGCCGTGATCCCTGACGAGGAGCTCGGCCCCGTAACCATGCCCAATGTCGTGCCGCAGATGCGGGGCACGCCCGGCCGTATCACCCATGCCGGCCCGCCGCTGGGCAGCCACAACGCGGAAATCTATGCAGGGCTGCTCGGCAAGTCGGAGGCGGAACTCGAAACCCTTCGGACGGCTGGCATCATCTGACCCTGGGGTGTTTTGTTCGTCCGTCTGTAACGCCGACCGGGTTTGACAGACTGACGGGACATGATCTCGGTCGTGATCCCGACTTTGAACGAAGCCGCCAACATTGGCGGGCTCCTTCGCGCCCTCCGCGCACAGGGGTCTGCCTGTGAGATCATCGTCGCGGATGGCGGCAGCACCGACGATACCGTGGCTTTGGCGAGAACGGCCGGGGCCGATGATGTCATCCTGGCGCCCCGCGGTCGTGGCCAGCAATTGGCCGCGGGCGCCGACCGCGCCGGCGGCGATATCATCTGGTTCCTGCATGCGGACACGATTGTGCCGGCCGGTGCCCTTGCGGCGCTGGACGAGGCCATGGCCGGCGACCCGGCCTGCCCGGGCGGCAATTTCCGCCTGCTGTTCGACGGGGATGATGGCTTTTCCCGTTGGCTCGACGGGTTCTACGCCTGGCTGCGCCGCCGTGGGTTCTACTACGGGGACAGCGGCATCTTCATCCGGCGCTCGGTCTTGGAAGCCTTGGGCGGGATCCGGCCGATCGCGTTGATGGAGGATCACGATCTGGTCCGCCGCCTGGAACGTATAGGCGGTACCATGTGTATCGCGGACCCACCCTTGCTGACATCGTCCCGCCGCTTCGCCGGTCGCCCGCCCGCGCGGATCATCGCCGGCTGGGTGCGCATCCACCTCGCCTATTATTGCGGGACCGCGCCCGCGCGCCTCGCCGAGCTTTACGACTCCGAACGGAAGCGGCGTTGACCATCGCGCGGGCGCTGTTGGCCGCCCTGCTCACGATGGGCTGTGGGACCGCGCCGTGGGGGGACGCACCGCCGAACTGGATCATGGCGGGGGTTCCGGGCAAGCGAACCACGGCCTTCACGACGTCGCCGGATGGCGTGGTCATGATCCGCGCCGATCAATCCGTCGGCTTCCTGGTGCGGGAGACGCCAGAGGCGCCAGCCCTGGACCCACGCCTGACCTGGCGATGGCGGGTCGAGCAGGCGCCGCCACCCGTTTCCCCCGCCGCTGAGGGAAAGGACGATCGGCCCGCCGCCGTGCATGTGATCTTCGCCGGCACCGACGATGGGGCGGGGCTGCTGACCGGCCTCCGCCGATGGCTGCGCGGCACCATGGTGCATGGCGCTTTCACCGGCCGCTCCCTCACCTATATGTGGGGCGGAACGTTGCCGGCTGGGACGCGGCTGCCCAATCCCTATCTGCCGAATGACGGCTGGATCATCGTGCGGCGGGGACCCGAGACACCCAACGGCGCATGGCGGACCGAGACCATCGATCCCGCCGCCGACTACCGCGCTTTGTTCGGATCGCCGGCGCCGCTTGTGACGCACCTCGCCTTGTCGGCCGATACCGAGGACAGCGGCGGCTGTGCGGTGTCCTTGATTGAGCCGCCACGTTTCGTCCCAATGATTGGAGGTTCCAGGTGAACCATTCTCCTTTCGGCCGGCGCGCGGCCTTGGCCGGGCTGGGGGTTGCGGCGGTCGTTCGGCGTGGTTCGGCGGCGCCTTCCTTCATCGAGTCCTTGTTCGCGCCCTCCGCGAAACTCTGGCCCCGTTGGCAGGTGCATGACCCGGCCTCAACTCGCCTGGTCGATCACACTGCCTGGAATGCGTTCCTGCAACGCCGGGTGCGGCGCCGTGTGGATGGGGTGATGGGGGTCGAATACCAGGCCGTGACCGCCGAGGAGCGGGGCGCCCTGCGCGACTATCTCGACCGGCTGGCTGCTGTGCCGGTATCGGCCCTCGCGCGCGCCGAACAATATGCGTTCTGGGTGAACCTCTATAACGCGTTGACGGTCCGGATCGTGCTGGACCACCCGGGCAAGGCCAGCATCCGTGACATCGCGTTGTCCGGCGGCCTGTTCGACAGCGGCCCCTGGTCGACGCGCGTGATCACGGTCGAAGCCGAGGGGCTGACGCTGAACGATATCGAACATCGCATCCTCCGTCCGATCTGGCGGGACCCGCGGACCCATTACGCGCTGAACTGTGCCTCGGTCGGTTGTCCCGATCTGCGGGCGACCGCCTACACGGCGGCGGAGCTGGCGGGCGCGCTGGATGCGGCGGCGCGGGCCTATGTCAATCATCCCCGCGGGGTCGAGGCGGGGCCCGATGGCCTGACCCTGTCCAGCATCTACAACTGGTTCGCCGATGATTTCGGGGGGGAGGCGGGGGTTCTGGCGCATCTCCGCCGGTACGCCGCGCCGGCCTTGCTGGCCGCGATCGACCGCGCGCCGCGGGTTCTTGGCTATCGATATGATTGGACGCTGAACAGCGTCGCGTCAGCCCCGCGATAGGCGGCGGCGCAGCCCGGCGATCCCGGCAAGCGCTGTGCCGAACAGAGCCAAGCTGGCCGGCTCCGGCACCGCGGTCAGGGTCAGGGTGAAGCTGTTGCCGAAACCCAGCGCCAGGCCATGCATGTCGACCATGACCGAGTCCGCGGTGAAGCTGACGCGGCTCAGGTCCAGGCCGGCGATCCCGGTGACCAGGGTCACGTCCGTGATCGCCGCGCCCATGTCGAGGTCGAGGAAACTGAACATGTTCGGCAGGACATTGTCGAACCCGGACGGCTGCCCCGTGGTGGAGGTGAACACATACGCGATCGTGTTGTCGCCGAAATCGACCGTCTGGGTCGGCGCCGACAGGGCGTTGCAGAGGTCGAAGCCTCCAGGGCAGGTCATCTCGATCCCCGCGCCGACCGTCACGCTGTCCGTATAGGTGGGATTGCCGCTGTAGTTGTAGTTGACCGTCACGGTCTTGCCGAGAAGCCCGGCCTGGGCCGGAACGGCGGCGCAGACGGCACCCAGGATGGTGATCGCGGCGACGGGCAGGCGCATCAGCGTGGACTCCGAGGGCTCCGATCTGGCTTCGTATCAAAAAGCGTGTCTTCTCGCAAGATGATGCACTGATGTGATCCATCCCGGTCCTGGCCAACGGCCCGGCATGCCCCGCGTTGACCCTGCCGGCCCGCGGGGGTAAGCAACCTGTAACGTCCGGCACCCGATCCGGAATCCACCCCGGTGCTGGCCAAAACTGGAGCGATCCGTGAGAGACGTACGCGACGCGCTGATGGTGGCGCGCAACACGGACGGCAAGCTGGTCCGCCGCCCTCTGT
>CANJSR010000445.1 GCA_947476855.1 Acetobacteraceae bacterium | reverse complement strand
GGTAGCAACGCCTCGGCCGGGTCGAGCACCTGCAGCAGATACCCCCGCGCCGGCAGCGACGACAAAGCCCCCACCACGGCCTGGATATCCTCCAAGGGTGAAAGAAAATCCCCGATCAGCACGATCGTCGCATGGCGTGGCAGGCGGATGCGCGGGGGCACGCCTTCCTCGGCCTGGTCCAGTTCCAGATCGATCGCCAGCCGGTCCAGCGCGGTCCGCCCGGCCAGGGGGCGAGCACCGTCCTTCATCAGCATGACGCGCTCCCCGCCGCGCAGCAGCAGCGAGGCGAGCGCAAGCAGCAGCAAGGATGCTCGCTCCCGCTTCTCCACCGTCGTCTCCCGCGAATGCCAACGCATGGACGCCGAGGAATCACGCCAGAGGCAGACGGTCTGTGCCGCCTCCCACTCCGTTTCCCGCACGAACCAGCCATCCGGCGCTGGTCGCCCGGACTTGGCGGATTGCCGCCAGTCGATACGGCCAAGCGGATCGCCGGCCACGTAACGGCGGAACTGCCAGAAACTGTCCCCCTGCCCCACGCGCCGCCGGCCATGCACGCCCTGGGCAACCGTCGCCGCCACCCGCTCCGCCGCGATCAGCAGCGGCGGCAGGCGGATGGCCAGCGCCTCCGCCCGTCGCGCAGCGATGCCGGGAGACAACGGATCAGCCAAGGCGGGACACCAGCCGGTCGATCACATCGGACAGTACAACCCCATCCGCCCGAGCCGAGAAATTCAACGCCATCCGATGCCGCAGCACCGGCCGAGCCAATGCCGCCACATCATCGATGCTCGGCGCCAACCGGCCTTGGAGCAGTGCCCGCGCCCGACTGGCCAGCATCAGCGCCTGCGCGGCACGCGGGCCGGGGCCCCAGGCGACATGGCGGCTGATGGTTTCATCGGGGGATGTCTCCGGCCGGCCGCCGCGTACCAGGCCGAGGATGGCATCCACCACCTTCTCCCCCACCGGCACCCGGCGGATCAGGGCCTGGGCGGCCATCAACTGCTCGGGTCCCATAGCCTGGACCGGCTTTTCATCGGCGGCGCCCGTGGTCGCCAGCAGCATCGTCCGTTCCGCGTCCAGATCGGGGTAGGTCACCACGATCTCCAGCAGGAACCGGTCGAGCTGGGCCTCGGGCAGCGGATAGGTGCCTTCCTGCTCGATCGGGTTCTGCGTCGCCAGGACATGGAAGGGGCGCGGCAGAGGATGCTCCACCCCGCCGACCGCGACCCGCTGTTCCTGCATCGCCTGCAACAAGGCGGACTGGGTGCGCGGGCTGGCGCGGTTGATTTCGTCGGCCATCAGCAACTGGCAGAAGACAGGGCCGGGAACGAAACGGAAGGACCGGCGGCCCTCGGTGTCGTCGAGCACCTCACTGCCCACGATATCGGCGGGCATCAGGTCGGGGGTGAACTGCACGCGCTTGGTGGCCAGGCCGAGCACGACACCCAGGGTTTCCACCAGCTTGCTCTTGCCCAGCCCCGGCACGCCCACCAGCAGCACGTGGCCGCCCGACAGCAGCGTGATCAGCGTCTGGTCCACGACCTCATCCTGGCCGAAGATCACTTTCCCGACCGCGGCCCGCACCTGGGCGATGCGCGAACCCAACGCCTCCACCGCGCCCAGGATGGCCGAGGGATCGCCATTCGGCATGATGAACCGCGGGTCGAGCGGATCGGGTGAGGAGGATGGGGCGAGACCAGCCGACATGCGCGCGAACCTCCTGCACTTGAACAACCCGGAACCCTTGGGCAAATCCCTCAGGAGGGGCATGACACGGTTTCGTTCCCATCGGACTCGTCCGGGGGGATGCTTCCGGGGATGATGCTACCTATATCCCGGCCTTCAAGGATAGTTTTCCCGGTGATTGGAGACCAACAGGTGAGCGACGGCAACATGCCCTGCCCCTTCGCCACTCAAGCGACCCCGATTGATGGGATTTCCGCGAGCGGCGGCGACGTGCCTGCGCTGTCGGGGCCACCCTCGCTTTCCGTGCCCCCTTCGCATGCGGAACCGGCGTCGCTTGCCATACCGGCGTCTCTGGACGCCCTGCTGCCGCCGTCGCGCCCCCGGCGACCGCCGGTCGAACTAGGCGACATCCCGTTCCTGATCCAGCGCGATGGTGTCTGGCTGTATCGCGGCAGCCCGATCAACCGGAAGGAGATGGTCTGTCTGTTCGCCTCGGTCCTGCGGCGGGAAGCGGATGGAAGCTGGTGGCTGAAGACGCCGGCCGAACGCGGGCGCATCCAGGTGGAGGACGCGCCCTTCGTGGCAGTGGAACTCGACTGGACCGGCGAAGGGCGGGAGCAGACCTTGTCCTTCCGCACGAATATCGACCAGGTGGTGACCGCCGGTCCGAACCACCCGATCCGCATCGCGCAGGATCATCCCGACGCCGATCCGATCCCCTATCTGCTGGTGCGGCCAGGGGAAGGCCAGGCGGGGATCGAGGCGCGAATCAGCCGGTCCGTGTATTATGAACTCGTCGCGCTGTCCGAACCGGAATGCGTGGGCGGGCGGCAGATGCTGGGCGTCTGGAGCCGTGGCTGTTTCTTCCCGCTGGGCGACCTGCCCGTGGATGACGAATAAGGGAAACGTGTGACCGCCGATGAGCTCCGCATTCGGCTGGCCGCCATCGCGGCGGAACCGAACCACACCCTGATCGCCTATGGCGAGGAAATGCTGGATGAACTGCCGCGCCCGCCAATCCCGGCCGCGGTGCTGGTGCCCGTCGTGCTGGGGCCTCGGCCGAGCATATTGCTGACGAAACGGACGGCGCATCTGAAGAAGCATGCGGGGCAGGTCAGTTTTCCGGGCGGGCGGATTGATCCGGAGGATGCGCATCCGGAGGCTGCTGCCTTGCGGGAGGCCGAGGAAGAGATCGCTCTGAACCCTGGGGACGTGCAGGTGCTGGGGCGGATGGCGGATTATGTGACGGGGACTGGCTATCGGATTACCCCGGTGCTGGGGTTGCTGCCGCCGGGCCTGTCCTACCGGCCTTCGCCCGATGAGGTGGAGGCGGTGTTTGAACTGCCGATCCACGTGCTGCTGGACCCGAACGCGCCGCGGCGGGAGCCGCATCCGGTGCGTGGGCAGATGCGGCAGTATTGGGTGTGGCCGCATCCGGAGTTTTTCATCTGGGGCGCGACGGCGGCAATCCTGAAGCATCTGGCGGAGAAACTGACCGAGGGGCGCAGGTGATGGGGGTAACTCGCGTCCTTCCCCCTCCCCCCTTGAGGGGGAGGGTTGGGGTGGGGGGTCTCGCGGCACGGATTGGGGGGTATCACCCCCTCCCCCCGACCCCCTCCCTCAAGGGGAGGGGGGGAAGGTCCATGCCTTCCGTTCCCAACCCATGATCCGCATCCTCGAAATAGCCCTGTTCCTGGCCCCCTTCGGGCTGTTCGCCGCGTGGCGGCTCTGGGCGCCGGATACGGAACTCGGGCTCCGCCACCTGGCGGCCCTGGGGATCGCGCTGGCCGTCTGCTTCGGGCTGCTGGCCTTCTTCCGGATGGAGGAAGCCGAAGCCCCGAACGCAGCCTATGTCCCGGCCCATCTGCACGGCACCACCATCGAACCCCCCGCCGCCAAGCCGTGACCGAGGCCGCGGTCCGGCGCCTGGCTCCCCTGCCCGCTTTCCTGGCCGATCCCGCGCTGATCGCCGTCCTCGATGCCCTGCCGACGGCGCGGATTGTCGGCGGCGCCGTGCGGGATGCGCTGGCTGGGCGGGCGGTCGCGGATATCGACCTCGCAACCCCGGATGTGCCGGAGGCGGTGATAGCGGCCCTGGCGCGCGCGGGCCTGCGGGCGGAACCGACCGGGTTGGCGCATGGGACCGTGACGGCGATCGCCCAGGGGCGCGGGTTTGAGGTGACGACGCTCCGCCTGGACGTCGAAACCGACGGCCGTCATGCCGTCGTCGCCTTCACCGACAATTGGCGGGAAGACGCCGCTCGGCGCGACTTCACCTTCAACGCGATGTCGCTGACCCGCGATGGCGGGCTGTTCGACTACTTCGGCGGGCAGGCCGACCTGGCGGCCGGGATCACCCGGTTCGTCGGTGACCCCGCGGTGCGTATCAGGGAGGATTACCTTCGCATCCTCCGCTTCTTCCGGTTCC
>CANJSR010000444.1 GCA_947476855.1 Acetobacteraceae bacterium | reverse complement strand
GCGATGCACGCCGGTCGTCGTCTCCTCGGAGATGCCGCGCACGTCCTTCAGCATTTCCGGGTACTTGTCGTGCATCAGCAGCGTCAGGTCGCCGCCGTCGTCCAGGATCATGTTCGGCGTCCAGCCATCGGGACCGCGCACGGTCTGCTCGATGCACCACCAGAACTCTTCCTCGTTCATGCCCTTCCAGGCGAAGACGGGGATGCCCGCGGCGGCGGTGCCGGCGGCGGCGTGATCCTGGGTCGAGAAGATGTTGCAGGACGACCAGCGCACGGTAGCACCGAGGGCCGTCAGCGTCTCGATCAGCACGGCGGTCTGGATGGTCATGTGCAGGCAGCCGGCGATGCGCGCGCCCTTGAGCGGCTGCGACTTGCCGTATTCCTCACGCAGCGCCATCAGGCCGGGCATTTCATCCTCGGCCATCGAGATTTCCTTGCGCCCCCAGTCGGCGAGGGAAAAGTCTTTAACCTTGAAATCCTGGGTCGCGGGCATTCGGTCGCTCCTGTTTGGTGGCTGCGATATATAAAGATATCTGCATGTGTGCAAGTCTTTCCTGACCTGGCGGGCTCAGAGCACGCGGCGGCGGATGCCATCGGTCAGGTTGGTCGTGTTGAAATTGATCGGCAGCGCGACCGGCAACCGCTGAGATGGAGGTAGGTCAGAAGCCGGGCTTCATGCAGCGGGAAGATGGTTTTGACCGCCTTGACCTCCAGGATCACGACGTAGCCGCGGCTGAGTTCGACTCCGTCATAGATCACCGGCAGAGCGACCTGGCGGGCATGGGGGATCGCCGCCTTGGCCAGTTCATGGGCGAGGCTGCGTTCGTAGACGCACTCCAGCAGGCCGGGCCAAGCGCGCGATGGACGCGCATCGCGCGGTCGATGATGCGGCAGATCAGGTCGTGACCCGGTGCCTCTCCGGGGGGCGCCGCTCGGGCGGGCATGGCGTCTATCCTGTGTGGTCGGACGCAGCTTGAACGGAAATGGTTAACCAAAGGTAAATGCGATGCGATTCATCCACCGGCGATGCCGGGTCGCTCCGTATAAACCTATGTCTGCCTGCGGGCCTTGCTGCCGCACCGGCATGGTGGACTTGCCCCGACGTGAGGACGAAGCCGGGGTAACCGCCCGGCACAAGACACGGATTTGAGCACAGATCTTCATGGACCATCGCACCCCGCGCCGGTGCCACCCGCCCAGCGCAAGGCGCCAAGGACCAGGCCCAGCAACGCGGCCAATCCACATCCATTAATTTTTTATCATGTTTTCGCCATCAATCCTCCAGAACCCCTTGGCGCCGCACCGAACGACGGATATCAGCGAAAAGGGCCGCCCGGCGTGGCCCTGTCGCGCACGTCCAATGAATCGGGTCGGCAACGCACCTGCCCCATGAAAACGAGGCAACACGTTATGGCAGCAACACCCACGACCGATCTCGCGGTTCGGCCAATGACCGCCGAGGAGAGGAAAGTCATCATCGCGTCCTCCGCGGGCACGGTGTTCGAGTGGTACGACTTCTACCTCTACGGATCACTCGCGGCGGTCATCGGCGCCAACTTCTTCAGCCAGTATGACGAGACCACGCGCAACATCTTCGCGCTGCTGGCCTTTGCCGCCGGCTTCCTGGTTCGCCCGTTCGGCGCGCTGGTGTTCGGGCGCCTCGGCGACATGGTCGGGCGCAAATACACCTTCCTGATCACCATCCTGATCATGGGCTCGTCCACCTTCATCGTGGGCCTGCTGCCGACCTCCGCGAGCATCGGTGTCGCCGCCCCGATCATCCTGATCGTGCTGCGCCTGCTGCAGGGCCTCGCCCTCGGCGGCGAATACGGCGGCGCGGCGACCTATGTCGCCGAACACGCCCCGCACGGACGCCGCGGCTTCTACACAAGCTGGATCCAGACCACCGCGACCGTCGGCCTCTTCATGTCGCTCATGGTCATCCTCTTCACTCAGACCTGGCTCGGCAGCAAAGCCTTCAACGAGTGGGGCTGGCGCATTCCGTTCCTGCTGTCGTCCGTGCTGCTGATCATCTCGGTCTGGATCCGGCTGCAGTTGAACGAAAGCCCGGCCTTCCAGCGCATGAAGGATGAAGGCACCCATTCCAAGGCGCCGCTGTCCGAGGCGTTCGGCCAGTGGTCCAACGCGAAATGGGCGATCCTGGCGCTGTTCGGCATGACGGCCGGCCAGGCGGTCGTGTGGTACGGCGGGCAGTTCTACGCGCTGTTCTTCCTGACCGGCACGATGAAGGTCGACAGCTACACCGGCAACCTGCTGGTCGCCTGGTCGCTGCTGTTCGGCACCGGCGGCTTCGTTCTGTTCGGCTGGCTGTCCGACAAGATCGGCCGCAAGCCGATCATCCTCGGCGGCTGCATGATCGCCGCGCTGCTGTATTTCCCGACCTTCCATCTACTGGCGTCGCTGGCAAACCCCGCGCTGACGACCGCGCAGGATAACGTCAAGGTCGTGGTGCTGGCCGATCCGGCCGAGTGCTCGTTCCAGTTCAACCCGACCGGCACATCGAAGTTCACCTCCAGTTGCGACATCATGAAGGCGATGCTCGCCCGCGCCTCGGTGAACTACAGCGTGCAGGAAGCGCCGAAAGGTACCGTCGCCAGCGTCAAGATCGGGGACAAGACCATCCCGGGCTTCGACGCCATCCAGGCGGGCGCGCAGACCGGCGCCAAGACCGCGGCCCTGACGAAGGAAGTCGGAGAGGCGCTGACAGCCTCGGGCTATCCGCCGGCGGCGAACCCGTCGGTGGCGAAGATGAGCCATCCGGCGGATATCTTCCGCGGCCAGATCTTCGGCATCGTCATGGTCCTGACGTTCCTCGTGATCTTGGTCACCATGGTTTATGGCCCAGTCGCCGCCGCGCTGGTTGAATTGTTCCCGACCCGCATCCGCTATACGTCGATGTCGCTGCCGTATCACATCGGCAACGGCTGGTTCGGCGGATTGCTGCCCGCCACCGTGTTCGCGATGAACGCCCAGTCCGGCAGCCCGTATTTCGGGCTCTGGTATCCGGTCGTGATCGCCGCCGGCACGGCCATCATCGGGCTGCTGTTCCTGCCCGAGACGAAGGACCGCGACATCTTCGCCGACGACCTGACGAAGCGCTGACCCGAGCGGCCTGGCATCCGTCGCGAGACGGGTGCCAGGCCGTCGGAATACCCCCGAAACATCGACGCCGCCCGCCATCGGTGCCAGACTCCCCTGAACACAGATCAGGAGAAAACCCGTGGAGGATACAGGCAAGGGCCGGCTCGCCGTCATCATCGGCGGCGGCAGCGGCATCGGCGCCGCGACCGCGCAGGTGCTGTCGGAACGGGGCTGGAAGCTGGCGATCGTGGACCGTGACCTCGACAACGCCCAGCGCGTCGCCTCCGAGCTTGGCGGGCGCGCCTGGCACTGCGACGTCACCGACAGCGGCGTCATGGCCGGCGTCGCGCGGGAGATCGCGGCGACCTACGCCCCGCCGCATGGCCTCGTGGTCTCCTCCGGCACATTCCAGGATTCCACCATCCCGGTCGCCGAGGCGAGCCATGAAGACTGGGACCGCCTGATCAATGTGAACCTCGCCGGCGTCTATCATGCCGCCCAAGCCTTCGGGCCGGGGATGGCCGAACGCGGCCAGGGGGCGATCGTCAACATCGCCTCGACCGCCGGCATGGGCGGGTCGCCGCTGTTCGCCTATGGCCCGGCCAAGGCCGCTGTCATCAACCTGACCGAGTGCCTTGCCGGCGAATGGGGCCGGTCGGGCGTGCGGGTCAACGCGGTCTCCCCTGGCGTGACGCTGGTGCCGCGGGTGCGGGCGCGCATGCAGGCCGGGGCGCGGTATCGCGGCAATCCGGGCGACTCGATGGCCCTGGGGCGGGCGGTCGAACCGCCGGAGGTCGCGGAGACGATCGAGTTCCTGCTGTCGGACCGCGCCTCCGCCATCACCGGTGTGAACTTGCCCGTCGATGCGGGCTGGGCGGCGGTACGGGGCTGGATGATGTATGGCGGCACGCGGCCCGTCGGCGCTTGAACCCGGAGGCTTCCACACCGACCCGGATGCCGGTCTGGCCGCTGGCATCCACTTTGGCCACGCAGACGCTGGCGACGATGGCGCTGTAT
>CANJSR010000443.1 GCA_947476855.1 Acetobacteraceae bacterium | reverse complement strand
TTGGGGGGATTCCGGGAGGGGCTGAGGCTGTGGTTGAGACATCACCTCAGCCCCTCCCGGAATCCCCCCAACGGAGCGGTTTCCAAAGGGCTGTGCCCTTTGGTGGGGGTCTCGGGGGCAAAGCCCCTGAGCGGGGTCCGGGGCGGAGCCCCGATCCTTCCTCCCCATCCGTCCGCCCCCTATACTCACCTTGCGTCAACGGGAGGACACAATGAGCAGCGGCTATCTGCACGGGCTCGACAAGAACCAGGCCAACCACGCGGCGTTGACGCCCCTGACGTTCATCGAGCGCGCGGCTTATGTTTATCCCGACAAGCCATCCGTCATTCATGGCGACCAGCGGTTCACCTGGTCGCAGACCTATGCGCGCTGCCGGAGCCTGGCCTCGGCCCTGACCCGGCGGGGCATCGGCAAGAACGACACGGTCGCCGCCATGCTGCCCAACACGCCCCCGATGTATGAGGCGCATTTCGGTGTCCCGATGGCCGGCGCCGTGCTGAATGCGCTGAACACCCGCCTGGATGCCGAGACGATCGCCTTCATGCTGAAGCATGGGGAGGCGAAGGTGCTGATCACCGATCGCGAGTACGCGCCGATCATCGAAAAGGCCCTGGCCCTGCTGGACTCGCCGCCGCTGGTCATCGACGTGGACGATCCGCTGGCACCCGAGGGGAAGCTGCTGGGGGAGATGACCTACGAGTCGTTCCTCGACCAGGGCGATCCCGACTTCGACTGGCAGCCCCCGGCGGATGAGTGGGACGCGATCGCGCTGAACTATACATCGGGCACGACGGGCGATCCCAAGGGCGTCGTCTACCACCACCGCGGGGCGCATCTGAACGCGGTGTCGAACATCCTGAACTGGGCGATGCCGCATCACGCGATTTACCTGTGGACGCTGCCGATGTTCCATTGCAACGGCTGGTGCTTCCCCTGGACCGTGGCCGAACGGGCCGGCGTGAATGTGTGCCTGCGCCGGGTGGAGGCGAAGGCCGCCTGGGACGCCATCCGCGACCACGGCGTGACCCATATGTGCGGAGCCCCGATCGTTTACTCGATGCTGATCAACGCCCCGGCCGAGATGCAGGTGAAGCTGCCGCGCCCCATCGCGGGCCAGGTCGCCGGGGCCTCCCCGCCCGCGGCGATCATCGAGGGGACGGAGCGCGTCGGCATCGAACTGACCCATGTCTATGGCCTGACCGAGGTCTATGGACCCGCCTCCGTCTGCTCCAAGCACGAGGCCTGGGCCGACCTGCCGATCGACCGGCGGGCCGAACGCAATGGGCGGCAAGGGGTGCGCACGCCGTTGCAGGACTCGATGGTGATCCTGGACCCGGAGACGATGCAGCCCGTGCCCTGGGACGGCGAAACAATGGGCGAGATCATGTTTCGCGGCAACATCACCATGAAGGGCTACCTGAAGAACCAGGCCGCCACCGACAAGACCTTCGCGGGCGGGTGGTTCCATACCGGGGACCTCGCGGTGATGTATCCCGATGGTTACGTGAAGATCCGCGACCGGTCGAAGGACATCATCATCTCCGGGGGCGAGAACATCTCCTCGATCGAGGTGGAGGAGGCGCTGTATCGGCACCCGTCGGTGTTGAGCGCGGCGGTCGTCGCACAACCGGACGAGAAATGGGGCGAGACCCCCTGCGCCTTCGTCGAGCTGAAACCGGGGTCGAACCTGACGGCGGAGGAACTGCGCCTGTTCTGTCGGGAGCATCTGGCGGGATACAAAGTGCCCCGGAATTTCATCTTCCAGGAGATCCCGAAGACCTCGACCGGCAAAATCCAGAAATTCGCGCTGCGGGAGATCGCGAAGTCCGCGAGCGCGATTCAATAGGGAGGAATACGACGATGGCCAAAGCCTTGCTGATCGTTCCGGCCAACAACACCACGATGGAAGCCGAGATGAACGCGTTGTGTCCCGATCTGGCGCCCTTCATGGTCGCCCGGGTCAAGCGGCCGGCGCGCACGCTGACGGTGGACGACCTGCCCGACTATCGCCGCTCGACCCTGGAAGCGATCGAACCCTTCCTGGCCGAGAAGCCCGACCTGGTCGTCTATGGCTGCACCGCCGCGGGGTTCCTCGGCGGGCCGGAGGGCAACGGCATGATGGTCGACGCCCTGCGCGAGCGCACCGGGGCCGTCGTCGTCTCCACCGCCGGGGCGATGGAGGAGGTGCTGGCGGAAGAAGGCGTGTCCCAGACCGCCGTCGTCACGCCCTATCTGACGCCGGTGAATGACGGGCTGCGCGCCTACCTCGATCACGCCGGCGTGGCGGTCGAGGTGCTGGACAGCTTCTTCTGCGAGACAGTCGCAGCCCTGGGGGAGATCACCGAGGACCAGGTGCGGGAGAAGGCGCTGGCGACCGTCACCGATCGCAGCCGCTCGCTCTTCATCGCGTGCTCCCAGTTGCCGACGCTGAACCTGGTGCCGGAACTGCGGGAGCGGTTGGGCATTCCGGTCTGGTCATCGATCCAGGCGACCGCCTGGGCCGCGGATCGTGCGTTGGCGCGGGACACAGTCTAGGCGCTGAAACGAAAACCGCCGCCCTGGGGGACCAGGGCGGCGGTTTTTTATGTCCCGGGGTCGGGTGGGGTCAGATGACCCCGTGCGACCGCAGCACCGACCAGAGGCCGTTGGCGTCGTTGTTCACCATGGAGTTGCTCGTGCTCCAGCCGACCTTCGTGCCGTCGGAGGAGGTGATCAGCTTGTCCTCGTTGAAGGCCTGGAGCGCGTTCTTCAGTTCCTCGGCATCCGCGGTGAAGTCGCCGATGCCCATGCTCTTGTCCTCATACCAAGCCCTCTTGCTGGTCGAGAGAGCGGAGGACGTGAAGGCACCGCTGGAGGTGTTGAAGTCGATCGTGCCTGAGCTGCCGGATTCCAGGACGCCCGCGGAGCCGACGCGGTCCACGTCGCCGCTGCTGCCGTCGCTGTAGACGAAGACGCTGTCGCCCTTGAGCCACTGGACCGCCTTGCTGATCAGGTCGGCGCCGACCGTCAGCTTACCGGGCGCATCGTCGCCGTTGTAGATGTTCAGCTGCGCGGCGATTGCCTGCTTCATCAGGATCTGGCGGGCATCACCGGCGGAGTCGCTGGAGGAGATGATCTTCTGCGCGGCGGACAGGCTGACGAACAGGGTATTCTCACCACCATCCTTCACCCCATTCCCGTTCGAGTCACCCAGCAGAACGCCCGTGCTGCCGCTCGGCCCGCACTTGCCCTGGTTGGACAGCGCCCGGAGGACGTCGGTGCTGCTCAGCGTGCCGTCCTTGACCAGGTTGGCATACGTCGTGTCGGACGCGCCGTCCCAGGCCTTGAGGTGCGTGGACCAGAAGCCCGCGCTCAGCCCGTTCACACGGCCGTCGTTGTCGTCGCAGTCGTTGTCCGAGTCACAGTCGTTGTCGTCGTCACAGTTGTTATAGCCACCCGGGCCGCAGTCGTTGTCATCGTCGCAGCCGCTGCCGCCACCGCTGGTGGATGCATACATGCCGGCGTCAACGCTGGTGTCGTTCTCACCGGCACTCAGAGCGATCGCGCCGGACAGGCGGCTCGACGTGCTGGCGTCGGAGTCCTTGCTGTCGTCGCTGCCCTGGTTGGCGGACGACAGCGTGTAGCCGGACTTGGTGCCGAAATAGACCTGATAGGTCCCGGCGGCCAGGTTGGCGAAGTTGTAGTAGCCGCTGGAGTTGGTGGTCGTGGTGGCCAGCACGCTGGTCCCGGAGGAATTCATCAGCTTGACGGTCACGCCGCTGATGCCGCCTTCGCCGGAGTCCTGCTTGCCGTCCTTGTCGGTGTCACACCACACGTAGTTCCCGATGGACCCGGTGGCGGCCGGTGGCGGGCAATAGACCTGGAAGCCCGCATCAACCGAGGAGTCGTTCTCTCCGGCGGAGAGGGAAATCGGGCCGCTAAGACGGGTCGAAGTGTTGGCGTCGGAGTCCTTCCAGTCGTCGCTGCCCTGGTTGGCGGCGGACAGGACATAGCCGGACTTCTCACCGAACCACACCTGGTAGGTGCCGGCCGTCAGACCCGAGAAGTTGTAGTAGCCGCTGGAGCTGGTCGTGGTGGTCGCCAGGACCGACGTGCCGGCTTCGTTCATCAGCTTGACGGTCACACCGCCAAGCCCGTTCTCGCCGTA
>CANJSR010000442.1 GCA_947476855.1 Acetobacteraceae bacterium | reverse complement strand
TCGGCCTTGACCAGGCCGCGCAGCTTTTCAAAGGCCTCCAGCGCGGTTTCGTCCGCCGGGTAGGCGAGCGGCATGAACCCGTCGCCGTATTTGGCGGCGCGCAGATAGGTCGCCTCCGCATGGCCGCCGAACCAGATCGGCACCCGGCCGGACGGCGGGCGCGGGTTGATCCCCGAGTCATCCAGCGTGTGGTACTTGCCCTTGAAGGTCACATGCGGCTGCGACCACAGCGCCTGCATGACCTGCACCTGCTCCTCCGACCGCCGGCCGCGGTTGGAGAAATTTTCGTTCAGGCCCTGGAACTCGACCTCATTCCAGCCGACGCCGACGCCAAGGCGCAGCCGCCCCGGCACCAGCGCGTCCAGCGACGCGGCCTGCTTGGCCACCAGGGCCGCCTGGCGCTGGGCCAGGATCAGCACGCCGGGGGCAAAGCCGATCCGCTGCGTGCAGCCGGCGACGAAGCTGAACAGCACGAACGGATCATGGTAGGCGGTCTCGGTCGTGCCGACCCGCTTGCCCTCCGGCACGGTGGCCGGATTGCCGCCCAGCACGTGGTCGGGCGCCTGGAGGTAGTCGAACCCCATCCCCTCCAGCGTCTGGACATAGTCGCGCACGACGGCGGCACCGGTCCCGATGTCGCCGCAGGGCAGTGACGCCCCGAGTTGCATGGCCATGGCTCAGCCCTTTTCCATCACGGCCTTGATCCGGTCGGGCGCGACCTGGATCGGATCGATGCCGGCGCGTTCCTGCTGCAACAGGGCACCGACGCGGGAATCGCGCCCGCCCCAGCCGCGGTTCAGCGCCTCGGTCAGTTCCTGGTGGGCCAGGTTGGTCAGGCGCATCGGCACGCTGACCTCCCGCGCGAGCTGGCACGCGAGCGAGACGTCCTTGTGCAGCAGGCGCAGGGCGAAATCCGGCGGATCGTAGACGCCGGTCAGGAACTGCTTCTGCAACCGGTCGAACAGGCGCACGCGGCCGGCCGCGCCCTGGCGGATCGCCTCGAACAGTTCCAGCGGCTCGACGCCAGCCTTCACGCCCATGGTGAAGACCTCGGACAGGACCACGTTCACCGCGGCGGATGCGGCGTTATGGACCAGCTTGGCGATCGTGCCGGCGCCGGTCGGGCCGATATAGCGGTTCTGGTCGCTGAAGCTGTCGAGCGTGGCCTTGTACTTGTCGTAGACCGCCTTGTCGCCGCCGACCCAGACCGCGAGCTTGCCGCTGTTGGCGCCGGCCGGCCCGCCGCTGACCGGGGCATCGAGGAACTCCACGCCCTTCTCGGCGAAGATCGCGTTCAGGTCCCGCACCACGTCGACGGCGTTGGTCGACAGGTCGAACCAGGCGGAGCCGGGGCGGAAGCCCTCGATCAACCCGTCCTCACCCGTCCCGACGCGGCGGACATCGGCCGGCGTGGGCAGCGAGGTGAACACGACATCGCATTGTTCGGCCAGCGCCTTGGGGCTGTCGGCCCAGATCGCGCCGTCATTCAGGTGGCGCGACGCCGCCTGCCGGGTCAGGTCATGCACGACAAGCTGCGCGCCGCCCTTCTGCAGGTTGGACGCCATCCCGGCCCCCATCATGCCCAATCCGATAAAGCCGACTTTCATGGTCATTTCCTCCGAACGAATGATCCAGTGTGCGGCGGGTCGGGCGACGGCTCAAGGGCCGGTCGTGACAGATTCCCCTCGCGGGCCTCCCCGCGTTGACGCACCGCACCATGCGGCTCATCATGACAAAAGGTTCATGCAAGGACGCGCGCGCATGGCGCTGAGCCATTCCACCCGAGTCAACATCCTGATCGGCAACGGGCATTTCCTGTCGCACTTCTACGTGCTGTGCCTGCCGCCGATGTTCCTGTCGTGGCAGTCGGCCTTCGATGTCAGTTTCGCCCAGTTGGGCATGACGATGATGCTGATGTCAGGCACGACGGCTCTTCTGCAGACGCCCGTCGGCTTCATGGTCGACCGTTATGGCGCCCGACAGTTCCTGATCGGCGGCGCGCTGCTGATGTCGCTGTCGATCGCATGCATGGGGCTGGCGACATCGTTCTGGCAGATCCTGCTGCTGGCGGTGACATCGGGGATGGGGAACTCGGTCATCCATCCGGCGGACTACGCGATCCTGTCGGGCTCGGTGGACAAGGAGCGGATGGGGCGGTCCTTCGCGCTGCATACGTTCAGCGGGAACCTGGGCTTTGCCTCGGGGCCGCCGGTGACGGCGCTGCTGATCGCCACGATCGGCTGGCGGGAGGCGTTGCTGACCGTCGGTCTGGTGGGCGTGCCGGTGGTGCTGTCGATCCTGCTGCAAAGCCGGATCCTGAAGGACCAGACCCGCGCCGAACCCAAGGCGGCGGGGGCCAGCCTGTCCGGCTGGCAACTGCTGTCGAGCCGGACGATGCTGCTGTTTTTCCTGTTCTTCATGTTCGGTGCGATGGCCGGGGGCGGGGTGCAGGCCTGGCTCGTGACCGTGCTGCACACCGTCAAGGGGATCGAGCTTGGCGTCGCGGCAACCGCGCTGACCGCCTACATGATCGGCTCCACCGCCGGAGTGCTGGTGGGCGGCTGGATCGCGGATTCCCTGAAGCAGCACATCCTGACCTGGGTGATCGCGCTGACGTCCCTGTCGGCGTTCACGATCCTGATGGTGAACTGGCTGCCCTTGCCGGGGCTCGGGATCGTGGCGGCGGTGTTCGTGTCCGGCCTGGCGCTGGGGGCGAGCCGGACGCCGCGCGACGTGATGCTGAAAGACGCGGCCCCGCCGGGGCAGATCGGCAAGGTGTTCGGGTTCGTCAGCGCGGGGCTGCCGCTGGGCAGCGCGGTGACGCCGGTGCCGTTCGGGTTCCTGATCGATCACGGGATGGCGCATCTCGTGCTGGTTCTGGTGGCGGTGATTTCGATGGTGAGCCTGTTCTGCGCGGGATCGGCACGGGTGTCGGCCCGCGGGCGGGCGGTGCCCGTGGCGGCGGAGTGAGGGGGCGGACACGGTCGTTCCGTGCGCGATCTGGAATACATGTGTATGCGCGACTGAAATGACAGCCCAAGGAGCGGGCCAGTCCAGGCAGGACTGGCCCTTCTCCTACTTGCGGATCAGTTTGATCTTGACCTTGATGGTCACGATCACCACAATCCGGAGCAGGAGCTTACGATGAGTTGTGGTCATCAGTACCTCCTTGGTTATACGGCGGCTGGACCATCCGGCCGCCGTTTCCGTTTCTGCCATATGGGTGTTGATGAAGTGTTGATATCGGCGGCCCCGTTCGTGGGGTGGACGCGATAGTCGTCACGCCATGCGTACGAAGACGCGGGCCACGATGCTGATCGCCCACATGGCGGACCCCGAACCTACCTGACATGCACCCGGAGCCGGCGGTTGCCGGCCCCTGCTTCGTCGGTTCACATCAGCGCATCGTCAGGCCCGGCATTCCGCCTTCCCGCCAGTTGGCCAGGACTTCGAAATACCGCAGGGAGCCCGCCGCGTAGATGTCCGAGAAAAACCCGTTCCGGTTCCCCTGCGCGCCCTCGCTGTTGTAGTAGCCGGGCGTGCATTCCTCGAAGAAACTGGCATTGGTTCCGGCCAGGGACTTCACCTCGGTCACATAGGCATCGACCGCCTCGGGTGACGGTTCGACCGTTTCGAACCCCTGCTCGCGCGCCTGGGTCACCAGGGTCGCGATGTGGCGCGTCTGGTTCTGCAACGACAGCGGCAGGTTCACCGTCAGCGCGGCCTGCTGGCGGCCGATGAAGAAGCAGTTCGGGAAGCCGTTCGTGCTCATGCCATGTAGCGTGCGCGTGCCTTCACCCCAATGATCCGACAGTTTCAGGCCGTCCCGCCCGACCACGTCATAGCCGGTGCGGCGGGTGAAGGACGTCCCGACCTCGAACCCCGTCGCGAAGATCAGGCAGTCGAGTTCGTACTCGCGGCCATTGGCCACGACCCCATGCTCGGTCAGGCGCTCGACGCCACGCCCGACCGTATCGACAAGCGTCACGTTCGGGCGGTTGTAGGTTTGCAGGTATTCGTCATGGAAGCAGGGGCGCTTGCAGAACTGCCGATACCAGGGTTTCAGCGCCGCCGCGGTGGCCGGGTCCTTGACGATGCTGTCGACCCGGGCACGCACCTGGTTCATCTTGCGGTAGTCGGACAGCACGATCAGCTGGTCC
>CANJSR010000441.1 GCA_947476855.1 Acetobacteraceae bacterium | reverse complement strand
CCGATGATCCCGACCCGCTTGCCGGCGAAGTCGACACCGCCCTTGGGCCAGTCATGGGTGTGGCAGGACTGGCCTTCGAACGCGGCGACCCCGGGAATGTTGGGCATGGTCGGCGCCGAGAGAATGCCGATCGCGGTGATCAGGAACCGCGTCGTGACACGGCTGCCATCGCCCAGGGTGATGTCCCAGCTGCGCGTGTCTTCCTGGTAATGGGCCGCGGTGACCTTCGTGTTGAACTGGATGTCCCGGCGCAGGTCGAACCGGTCGGCGACATGGTTGAGATACCGTTCGGTCTCCGGCTGCGGGGCGAAGTGCTCGCTCCAGTTCCACTCCGCCAGCAGCTCCTTCGAGAACGAGTAGCCGTAGGTCCAGCTTTCGGAATCAAAGCGCGCGCCGGGATAGCGGTTCCAGTACCAGGTGCCGCCGACGCCACTCGCGGCCTCGAACGTGCGCACCCGAAGCCCAAGCTCCCGCAGCCTGTAAAGCTGATAGAGCCCCGCGACGCCCGCACCGATCACCACGGCGTCGAAATCCAAGAGATCGGAAGCCCGGCCATCCCCAGGCGTCGCCGTCGTGATGCTCATCGTGGTACTCCTCGCTTATCCGCCCTCATGGGGCCATTTGGCGGGCGTTCTAGTTCAGGATCGAGCCCGGCACCAGCGAGAGCCCGACCGCTGGTGTGGGCGGGGCTAGCACCCCAGGCCGGGGCGCCTGGCCTGGCAGCCGGGGCATGGGATCTCCGTGGAGTCCGTACGACGATGATCCGACGCCCCGCCGCGCCCCCCCTGCGGGACGGGGGCAGGCTGCCCCCAGCCCTACTCCGCCGCCACCTTCTCCGTTTTTCCGGCAAAGGCTCGGCTGACCGGCATGTCCGCCTCGAACGGGCTTTTCAGGTCGAGTTCCTTGGCTGTCTCGCGCAGCGCCGGCATCACTTCCTGACCCAACAGTCGGATCGAGGTCCGCGCGGCTTCCTGCGTCATGCGGCCCTCGTTGCCCCAGAACGCCATGATGCCCGGTCGCGTTTCACGCATGATGATGCGCAGTGACTTCACCACCTGTTCCGGCGTGCCGGCGATGATCTGCATGTCGGCGACCTGCTGCTCGAACGACTTGCGGGGCCGGGACGGCGATGCACCCTGACCGGCGACGAAGTTCACGAATGTCTCCCGGGAGGACGGGGAGAAATAGCCCGACGGGCTGGCCCAGACGGGTTTCAGCCGGCCGGTGAACTCACCGTCCATCCACAGGAACTGGCGCGCGCTTTCCAGCGCCTTCTCCTCGGTCTCGGCGACATGGCAACGGATCAGGTAGCCGCGGTTTTCTGGACCTGGCGTATAGCCAACCTCGGCCGCCGCGGCATCGTAGCGCGCCCAGATTTTCTTCGTATCCTCGATCGAGGTGTTCAGCGCGATGTACGGATAGCCGTGCTGGGCGGCCCAGATGATCGTTTCATGGCTGATCACGCCAGGAATCCAGATGCGCGGATGCGGCTGCTGCAACGGCACCGCCCAGGGGTTCACCACCCGCTGGTGGTAGTGCTGGCCTTCCCACCGGAACGGCCCGGGCACGGTCCAGGCCTTCACGATCAGATCGTGCGCTTCCTGGAACCGTTCACGATTATAGGCCGGGTTGGCATTGGTCGCGAGCTGCTCCTGCCCCCCACCCCGCACGAAGCCCGACACCAGTCGGCCCTTCGAGATCATGTCGATCATCGCGAGCTCTTCGGCCAGCCGCACCGGGTTGTCGGTCAGCGGCAGCGGGTTGCCCAGCAATACGATCTTCACCCGCTTGGTCATGCCGGCGAGCAGGGAGGCAAAGATGTTCGCCTTGGCCTGCATGCAGAACGGCGCGTTGTGATGCTCGTTCAACATAATGCCGTCGACGCCCATTTCCTCGGCGTAGACGTAGTTCTCAAGGAATTCGTTGTACAGGCGGCTGCCGACCACGGGGTCGAAATGCTTGTTCGACATCAGCAGCGAGGTGAACCCGATCTCCAGGCCGGCATCGGCCGGATAGTCCTTCATCGGTTGCTCGGTAAAATACATCAAATGCATGGCTGTGTTTCCCTGCGACGGTCAGGCGGATGCGAGGAACGCGGTGATCCTGGATGCCAGCGCCAACGGTTGCTCCATTTCGATCAGGTGCCCGACGCCAGCCATCGTCTCCAGCTTCGCATTGGGCAGCCGCTCGGTGTACAGCGCGCTTGCGCTCGCCGGCACGATCTGGTCATGCGCGCCTTGGATCACCAGCGCGGGCGCCTTCACGCCCGGCAGCAAATGCGGCAGCGAATCGCTGTACATGTAAGGCTTCCAGGCGACCCGGAACGACATCTCCCGGCACAGATCCCAATGCACGAGCTGCGCCGTGGACAATGTCGCACCGTAATTGGTCTCGAAGGCCCGCGGATCATGAAAACCGGCGCGGACATATTCGATATAGCTGATCAGGGCCTGGTCGAGGATATCGCCCGTCGGCGGCTTCACCCCCATCGGGCCAGCCAGCACGAGCCGGGAGAGATCGGCGGGCGCCATTGTTGCCATTTCGGCGGCGATCCAACCGCCGAAACCCAGGCCAACCAGGGATGCGCCACGCAGGCCAAGCCCTTCGAGCATCGAACGATAGAGCACGGCGATGTCGCGGACCCCACGGACCCAGTCAGGCCGCGGCGCCTCGCTGTAGCCGGGATGGATGGGAATGATGACTTCATGCCGTTCGGCGAGGGCGTCATAAAAGGCCAGTTGCTCAAGCGTGCCGATGTCGCGGTGCAGGATCACGACCGGTGATCCCTTGCCTGCCCGCATCAACCGCAATTCAGTTCCGGCGGCGGTGACCGATCCGCGCGTCCATTCGATGGACATTCCATCCCTCCCAAGGTTCGCGGGGAGCCTGCACCTCGGGACGGCAACACGCAAATTCGGTCGCGGCGCTGGCCGATTCCGCGGGACCGGAAGATTGGTTCCGAAAGCCGCCTTTGACCAACTCGATCACGCGGTTTGGACCGCGGATCCGAGCGTGGGAAGCGAGGGCGCCATATCGCTCGCCACGCGTGATGACATCGTTACCCGTGCAAACTATGCTTGGCCGATGGCGCACCGCCTCCGATGGACGTGAAGCGTGCCTGATGACGAAGTCCGCCGACAGGAGACCAGGATGCAACTCAGCGCGTTTTTCCCCACACGGACCATCGGTAGCGACCCATCGAAAATCCGTGATTGGGCCCAAGCCGCCGAGGACCTTGGCTACGCCCATATCGAGGTACCCGATCACGTTTTTGGCGCGACGGCCCGCGGCGATTGGAAACCTGTCTATACCGAGAAGGATACGTTCCACGAGACCTTCACCACCATGGCATTCCTGGCCGCGGTGACGAAGAAGGTTGGCCTGGCCAGCGGGGTCCTGATCCTGCCGCAACGCCAGACCGGCCTGGTCGCCAAGCAGGCGGCGGAAATCGATGTGCTCAGCGGCGGCCGGATGCGGCTGGGGATCGGCGTGGGCTGGAACCATGTCGAGTATGAATCGCTGGGCGCGACCTGGAACACCCGCGGCGCCATGCAAGCCGAACAGATCGACGTGATGCGACGGCTGTGGAGCGGGGAACTGGTGACGTTCAAGAGGCGGTTTCACACGCTCGACAGCGTCAATATCCTCCCCGCACCAGTGCAGCGGCCGATTCCGATCTGGTTCGGCGGATCTTCCGACGCCGTCATCAAGCGTGCCGCTCGGCTGGGTGATGGCTGGATGCCGATCATGGCGCCGGACGCCGCCGGGGAGGCGAAGCTGGGCATGCTGCGCGACCACCTGAAGGCGTATGGCCGCGATCCCGCATCGTTCGGGCTGGAGACCTGGGTCCGCGCACCCCGTTTCGACCCGGATTCCTGGGCGACCGAGGTGGCGGCGTGGCGCCGCCTGGGGGCCAGCATCGCGATGCTCTATCCGACCTATGACCTGGTCGGCCTGGACGCGCAGATCGATGTCCTGCGACGTTTCAAGGAGGTTGTCGGGAGCTAGAACGCCCCGCGTCAGTCCGCCCCGAACGCCGCCGTCACGGCGGCCCGGATTGGATCCTGTGAGGTGGCGGGCGGCTGGACCATCCGGTTGTGCAGGATGGCCACCGCGATCCCCTTGTCCGGATCGGCCCATCCGATCGAGCAACCCGCGCCCGGATGACCGAACGCAT
>CANJSR010000440.1 GCA_947476855.1 Acetobacteraceae bacterium | reverse complement strand
GCCTGGATCGAGCGGCCGGACGGCGTGTAGTAGCGCGCCGTGGTCAGCCGCATCGCGCCGTTGTTGCCGGGCAGCGGGATCACGGTCTGGACCGAGCCCTTGCCGAAGGACCGCGCGCCGAGCAGCACCGCGCGCTGGTGGTCCTGCAGGGCGCCGGCCACGATTTCGGACGCGGATGCCGACCCGTTGTTGATCAGCACCACGATCGGCGCGCCGTTCAGCAGGTCGGACCCGCGGGCAGACCAGCGCTGGCTGTCCTCCGCATGGCGGGCGCGGGTGGAGACGACCTCTCCCTGGCTGATGAAGTTCGATGTCACGGACACGGCCTGGTCGAGCAGGCCGCCCGGGTTGTTCCGCAGGTCCAGCACGACGCCGTTCAGCTTGCCCCCGGCCTGGCGGGTCAGGGTCTTGATCGCGTTCTTGATCCCGGCGTCCGCCTGCTCGGTGAACTGCGACAGGCGGATATAGCCGATGTTGTCGGGTTCAAGCCGGAACTTGACGACCTGGATCTGGATCATCTCCCGGACCAGGGCGACCTCGACAGGCTTGTCGATGTTCTGGCGCTTGATGGTCAGGACGATGCGGGAGTTAGGCGGGCCGCGCATCTTCTCCACGGCTTCCCCGAGGGTGAGGCCGAGCACGGTCTTGCCGTCGAGGGCTGTGATGATGTCGCCGGGCTTGACGCCGGCCCGGAAGGCGGGCGTGTCGTCGATCGGGGTAACGACCTTGATCAGGCCTTTTTCCTCGGTCACCTCGATACCGAGGCCGCCGAAGCGGCCGCGGGTCTGGACCTGCATGTCCTTGAACGACTTGGCGTTCATGTAGGAGCTATGGGCGTCCAGTCCGCTGAGCATGCCGTTCAGCGCGTTCTCGACCAGTTGCCGGTCGTTCACCGGCTCGACATAGTCGGCGCGCACGCGCTCCACCACGTCGCCGAAGACCTTGAGCATCTGGTAGATATCGACCCTGGTGTTATCCTGGGCGACGGCCTGTCCCAGCACGCCCACGGTCGGGGCGGCGATCACGCCCAGCAGGAACGCGGAGCCGATCAGCAGGCCATGGCGAAAACGGGTCTTCTTCCGGTCCATGCACGGTGTCCCTGTGGTGCCGCCGGAGGGCGGCGAAGTCGGAGCCAACCCCGCGCGAGACGGGTGCCCAGACGCCTATTTTCGCGCGCCCCACGCCCCGGCGTCCAGTATTCATTTGTCGCATGGAAAGTGCTCCTGGGGCGACGGCCGTTTACCCCCCGGGCCGCAGCCACGGCGCCGGATTGACCGGCTGCCCGTCCTGGCGGAGCTCGACGTAAAGCGACGGCCGGCGCGCAGTCGCGGCTGGGTCCCAGGCGGGCATGACGCCGATCGGCTCCCCGGCCTGGACGGGCTGGCCGGCGCGGGTGTCGAGGCGTTCGAACCCGGACAGGACCATGTGGTAGCCGCCGCCGCAGTCGACGATCGTCAGCAGGCCATAGCTGCGGAACCGGTCGGCGAAGACGACGCGGCCCTTGCACGGGGCGACCACGCGGGCGGTTGGCGCGGCCTGGTAGGACACGCCGCTGGCGGGCCCGGTATCGGTCGATTCGCCCCAGGCACGAACCACCCGGCCCGCGACCGGCGCCGTCATCTGGCCCTTGGCGACGGTCTGCGGCTGCATCGTGCCGGTCCCTGTGGTGGGTGCGAGGGCGGCGGCGCGCTGGCGGGCTGCCTCGGCTTCGGCGGCCTGCTTGCGGCGTTCGGCGCGCAAGGCTTCCTCCCGCGCCTTTGCTTCCTCGGCCTTGCGGCGGGCTTCCAGGGCGGAAAGCGCGGCGCGGAGATTGTCAGCGCGGGATGCCTCGGTCGCGGCGCGCTTGGCGGCGGCGTCCGATTCCGCTTCGGCGTCGCGGCGCTGGGACTGGGCGGCGGCGATCTGGCGGTCGAGTTCCGTGGCCTGTTTGGCCTGGGCGGCCAGCAGGGCGGCGTATTTCGGGGCCTCCGCCTCGATCTCCCGCACCGCAGCCAGCAGAGCGGCCTGGTCCTGGCGCAGGGCGGCGGCCTCGGTTTCCAACTGGCGGGACAGGGCCTGGAGCACGATCAGGCCGCGCAGCCGGTCCTCCGGGTCGGCCGGGACGGCGAGCAGGGTTTCGGCTGGGAACATCGACAGGCGCTGGATCAGGGGCAGCAAGGGCTGCATCGCCTCGGCCCGGTCGGCCAGGCGCTGTTCGGCTTCGCGGCGGCGGGCGTTGAGCTGGTCCAGCCGTTCGGCCGCCTCGGCGGTCAGGCCCTCGGCCTGGCGCAGGCGGTTGGCGGCGGCGATCCGTTCGGCGGAGAGCTTCTGCTCCTCGGCCGCGGCGCGGTGCGCCCGGGCGGCGGCGTCCTTGCTGGCGGCTTCCTCGGCCGCGCGGGCGCGTTCGGCATCCCGCAATTGCTGCGGGGTGGGTGTCGCCGGTCTGGCCGGCTGGGCCAGGGCGGCCGCCGGCAGCAGCACCGCCAGGAGAAGGAGGCTAGCCGCCTGGATGCGCCGCGTCATGGCGCAGGATAGAGCGGCCCGTCATCGCGGCCGGCTGGGCGATACCGAGCAGGGAAAGCAGCGTGGGGGCGATGTCGGCAAGGCGGCCGTTGCCGATCGCCGTGTTCGATCCCATCAGCACGACCGGCACCGGGTTGGTCGTATGCGCGGTGTGCGGGCCGTGGGTGACCGGATCGCGCATCATCTCGCAGTTCCCGTGGTCGGCGGTGACCACCAGGGACCCGCCGCGGCGGCGGATCGCGGCGGCGATGCGGCCGAGGCCGGTGTCCACCGTCTCCACCGCCTTGATCGCGGCTTCGAGGTTGCCGGTGTGGCCGACCATGTCCGGGTTGGCGTAGTTCAGCACGATCAGGTCGAAGCGGCCGCTGTCGATCGCCTCCACCGCCCGGTCGGTCAGTTCGGGGGCGGACATTTCCGGTTGCAGGTCATAGGTGGCGACTTTGGGAGACGGAACCATGATCCGCTCCTCTCCCTCAAACGGCTTTTCGCGGCCGCCGTTCAGGAAATAGGTGACGTGCGGGTATTTCTCGGTCTCGGCCATCCGGAGCTGGGTGCGGCCGGCTTTGGCGACGACGGCGCCCAGGATGTCCTCCAGCGTGTCGGCGGTGAACAGCGTGGTCATGAACGGCGCGAGCGCGTCGGAGTAGCGGGTCATGCCGACCGCGGCGCTGAACTTGATCAGCCGGTCACGCGGGAACCCGTCGAAGGCGGGATCGAGGAAGGCGGCCAGGATTTCCCGCACCCGGTCGGCGCGGAAGTTGAAGCACAGGATCGCGTCGCCATCCTTCATCCCCGCATAGTCGCCGATCACGGCGGGGGGAATGAACTCATCGAACTTGCCCTGGGCATAGCCGGCGTTGATCGCGGCAATCGGATCGGGGAAGCGGGGCGCCTTGGCCTCGGCCATCGCGGCGTAGGACTGGACGACGCGGTCCCAGCGCTTGTCGCGGTCCATCACGAAATAGCGGCCGATCACCGTGCCGACCGGAACGCCCGCCGGCAGGGCGGCCTGCAACCGGGTCAGGTCGCCGATCGAGGATTGCGGCGGGGTGTCGCGCCCGTCGGTAAACGCATGGACGATCGTCGGCACGCCCGCTTCATGCAGCAGATGCGCGAGCGCCGCCGCGTGATCCTGGTGCGAGTGCACGCCACCCGGAGACACCAGCCCCATCAGATGGCATGTCCCGCCCGAGGCCTTCAACGCCGCCACCAGGTCCTGGAACACCGGCGCGTCCACGATCGAGCCGTCGAAGCAGGCATCGCCGATCCGCACCAACTCCTGCTTCACCACCCGGCCGGCGCCGATGTTGAGATGCCCGACCTCGGAATTGCCCATCTGGCCGTCCGGCAACCCGACATCGCGGCCCGACGTGTCGAGGAAGGCGTGCGGACATGTCTCCCACAATCCAGTGAAATTGGGGGTGCGCGCCAGGCGAACGGCGTTGTCGGCGCGGTCCTCCCGCCAGCCGAAGCCGTCGAGAATCACCAGCATCACCGGGCGCTTTTCACTGGCCGCCATCGCGGACTCCAAGCCATGGTTCGTGGCGCTTGCCTAGCGCCGGGGCGGGCTGGGAACAACTGGTATTGTGGTTGGGGGTAGGAGCGGGGCGCTGCCCCGGACCCCGCGAGGGGCTTTGCCCCCTCGACCCCCACCAAGGGCGACGGCCCTTGGAACCGGTCAGTTT
>CANJSR010000439.1 GCA_947476855.1 Acetobacteraceae bacterium | reverse complement strand
GTCACGGTTGGCCCCTCCTCTATTCCCCCCAACGGAGTGGTTTCCAAAGGCCGAGGCCTTTGGTGGGGTCCAGGGGCAAAGCCCCTGGTGGGGTCTGGGGCAAAGCCCCAGCGCTTACTTCCCCTTGAACACGGCCGCCCGCTTCTCGCGGAATGCGGCGACGCCTTCGGCATGGTCTTCCGACAGCCCGGCCATCAGCTGCATCCGGCCTTCGGTGGCCAGTTGCTCGGCGTAGTTGTTCTCCATGCTGTCCCAGTACATCTTCCGGATCAGGCCCAACGACCTGGGGCCCGACGCCATCCGCCTCGCCATCTCCATGGTCGTGGGCATCAGGTCGGCGTCTTCGACCAGGCGGTTGATCATGCCCCATTGCAGCGCCGTTTCCGCCGGCAGTCGCTCCGCCAGCAGCGACAGCTCCACCGCCCGCGCCTGCCCGATCAACCGCGGCAGGATGTAGGAGGATCCAGCGTCCGGCACCAACCCGATGCGCGCGAAGGCCTGCAGGAACGACGCGGATTTGGCCGCGATCTTGATGTCACCCGACAGAGCCAGGCTCATGCCCGCGCCGGCGGCGATGCCGTTGATCGCGGTGATGATCGGGATTTCCATTGACCGCAGTCGCTGAAATGTCGGGTGGTACCAGATTTCCAGGTCGGACTTCGCGGTGCCCCGAACCTCGGCCATGCGGTCCCGCGGCTTGCGGTCCTTGTCGGTCAGGTTGGCGCCCGAGCAGAACGCGTTCCCCGCCCCCGTGATCACCAGGCAGCGCGCGCCGGCGGCATCGACGCGGTCCAGCGCCTCGGTGATGTCCGCCTTCAGCTTGACACCGAACGCGTTCAGCACGGCGGGATCGTTCAGGGTCAACAAGGCAACATTGTCGTCCAGCGTCAGCAGGACGCGACCATTGGTCATCGGGGTGGGATCGGCCATGTCAGATTGCTCCGGCTTCATGCAGGCGTTTCAGGTCGGCGGGCGTCAGGCCCAACAGTTCGTCGTAGACGGCCTCGTTATGCTCCCCGACCCGAGGGCTGTCGGTGGTCGGCACCTTGTCGGTGCCATGGAAGCGCAGCGGGCTGTTGGGCAGGATGACTTCGCCGTAATCGTAATGATTGCGGACTTCCAGCATGCCGCGCTCGTGCATGTGGGGGTCGTTCATCACTTCCTCGATATCGCGGACAGGCGCGCAGGGAATGCGATACTTGCTGGTGGCCGCGAAGATTTCCGCCCGCGTGTGCGCCATGGTCCAGCCCAGGACGATGTCCTCGGTTTCCTTGAACCGCTCGACGCGCGCGGTGTTGTTGATGAAGCGCGGATCATCCTTCAGGTCTTCCCGGCCCATCGCGCGCAGCAGGTTCTGCCACTGGTTTTCGGTGACCAGGATGATCGCGACATAGCCGTCCGCGCAGGGATACACGTTGTAGGGCGCGCGGTTGTAGTTGGCGAAGGCGTTGCCGCTGCGGCCTGGGATTTTCTTGCCCGCCCGCATGTACTGGTCCAGGCCGGTGGCGAGGCATGTATAGACGGCCTCGACCATCGCGACCTCCACCAGCCGCCCGATGCCGGTGCGTTCCCGCTCGAGCAGCCCGGTCATCAGCGCGGCATAAAGATGCGCTCCACCCAGGATATCGACATAGGGCGCGCCGGTGCGCGTCGGCGGGCCATCGGGATAGCCGGTCAGGCTCATGACGCCGGAGGCAGCCTGGATGGTGAAATCCATCGCCAGGTTGTCACGATCCGGCCCCGACAGGCCGAAGCCGCTGGCCGAGGCATAGACCAGCTTCGGATTGATCTTGTGCAGCACATCGAAGCCGACGCCCAGGCGATCCATCACGCCCGGCGCGTAGTTCTCGACCAGCGCATCCGCCTTCAGGACCATCTTCTTGAGCAGGTCCCGCCCTTCCTCGGTCTTGAGGTTGAGCGTGATGCTCCGCTTGTTGGCGTTCAGCATCACGATGGGCAGCGGGTTCTCGTGTCCCGGCGGGCGCATCGCGCGCAGGCTTTCCCCGCCCGGCGGCTCGATCTTGATGACGTTGGCGCCGGCCTTGGCCAGCATCAGCGTGGCATACGGTCCCTGGTAGAACTGGGTCAGGTCCAGGATCGTGAACCCGGCCAGCGGGTAGTTCGGTTTCGCGGTCATGTCGTCAGATTACCCCATCCTTGCGCAGGGACTCGATTTCATCCGGCGGCAGCCCCAGCCACCCCCCGTAGACCCCATCATTGTCCTGCCCGACCAGCGGGCTCGGTTTGGTCGGCGCGATATCGGTGCCATGGATCCGCAGCGGCGTCGTGGGCAGCACGACGCGGCCGAGGTCCGGATGATCCACCCATTCCAGCATCCCGCGGCTGTGCATGTGGCGGTCGTTCATCACCTCCTCCACATCGCGGACCGGCGCGCAGGGGATGCGGAACTTCCTGGCCTGTTCGGCGAGTTCCGCCTTCGTCAGGGTCTCGGTCCAAGCGGTGACGATGGCGTTGACCTCGGCGAGGTTGGCGGAGCGGTCATGCATTGTGCGGAAGCGCGGTTCGGATTTCAGCTCCGGGCGGCCGGCGGCATCGAGGATGTTCAGCCAATGCCCCTCGGTCCCGGTATGGATCGCAATGAAACCATCCTTCACCGGAAACAACCCATAGGGCGCGTTCGCCCCGCCGGTTTCATTGCCCGTGCGGGGTGGCACCTTGCCGGTGCGGTACAGCGACTCGAAGGGCGCGGCGAGCGTGAAATAGACCGCTTCCTGCATCGCGACCTCGACCAATCGGCCGATGCCGCTGCGTTCCCGCTCGTACAAGGCTGTCGTGATGCCCGCATAGACATGGATGCCGCCCATGAAGTCGGCGACCGTGATGCCGGCGCGCACCGGCGGGCCATCGGCGAAGCCCGTCACGCTCATGATGCCGGAGGCCGCCTGTACGGTCAGGTCCATCGCCAGGTTCTGGTGATCCGGCCCGCTGATCCCATAGCCGGTCCCCGAGGCATAGATCAGCCGCTGATTGATCGGATGCAGCACCGACCAGCCAACGCCCATCCCGTCCATCGTGCCAGGGCCGAAATTCTCCAGCAGGATATCGGCGCGCTGGACCATCTTGAACAGCAGATCCTTCCCCCGCTGCGACTTCAGGTTCAGCGTCACCGCCCGCTTGTTGGCATTCAGCATCGCGAAGGCGAGCGTCGTCTTCGCCCCGGGGGGCGTCCGTTTGCGCAACGGTTCTCCCCCTGGTGGCTCGATCTTGATGACGTTGGCGCCGGCCTTCGCGAGCAGGAGCGTGGCGTACGAACCCTGAAAAATCTGCCCGAAATCCAGGACCGTCAGGCCCTCCAGCGGCATCGACATGCGTCAGCGTCCCTTGAAGCTGGGCCGGCGGCGTTCGCGCCAGGCCTGGTGGCTTTCGGCCTTGTCCTCGGTCAGTTCCAGCATCGCGAAACGATACAGGTCGCCCAGGACGGCTTCCGGCAAAGGTTGTTCCAGCCCCGAACGGAGCGATTCCTTGGTCACCTGCGTGGCCAAGGGAGGCAGGGAGGCGATGTGGTCCGCGACCGCCATCGCCTGGTCCATCAGCTCCGCCGCCGGCACCAGCCATTGCGCGAGGCCGATCCGATAGGCTTCCTCCGCCTTGATCGGGAACCCGTAGGCCGCGCGCATGGCGTTGCCCCGCCCGACCCAGCGGGCGAGCCGGATGGACCCGCCCTGCGCCGGCATGATGCCCAGGCCCGCCTGAGGCAGCCGCCACTCGGCCGCGTCGGAGGCCACGATCATGTCGCAGCAATAGCTGACGATGCAGCCGATCCCGATCGCATAGCCATTGACCGCGGCGATCATCGGCTTGGCGAAATCAGTCACCAGGGCGATCGCGCTGGATCGCCGCCGCGAGGGCAGCTCCTCCAGGAAATCGGCAATCGAATCATGGGAATGGGTGCGGGGATTCTTCAGGTCGGCGCCGGCGCTGAAGGCGTTGCCGGCCGGATCGCCGGTCAGCACGACGCAGCGGATCTCCTTGTCGGCCTCCAGCTTCGGCAGGATGTCGACGAAGCCTTCGTTGTATTCCTGGCACCAGGCATTGCGCGCCTCGGGCCGGCTGAGCGTCAGGATCGCGACATGGCCGCGCTTCTCACAGAGCAAGGGCATCGGGTTTCCTCCTCCCGTCCGCCGCCTTGCGGCGACTGTTTCGGGTGCCTACGGTACACCCCGACGC
>CANJSR010000438.1 GCA_947476855.1 Acetobacteraceae bacterium | reverse complement strand
CGCGAGGGGATCGCGGGGACGCCGCAATCGGATGGTCATATCCTTCTCAGCCGGGAAGCACAGATACCTTACCCCCCGGCGGAAAGGATACTCACCATGAACCGCGTTGTGACGTTCGCCTCTTCTGGTTTGATCGCCGCGGGTCTCGCCATCATGCCAATCGCGGCCTTCGCCCAGTCGGGTGCCGCGGTCGGTTCGACCACGGGTGCGGCGATCAGCGGCACCGTGACACCGACCCCGGCCACGGGCGCCAAGGTGGTGGCCCCGGTCGCCGATGCGAAGGGTTCCGTGCCGGCGGATGCCAAGGCCTCGACCGCCACGGCGGGGATGAAGCCCGCGACCGGAACGGCCAAGGACGGCGCCCATACGGCGGCGAACGGGGCCGGCGGCAAGACGACGGCCGCGCCCACCAAGACCACGACGGCGACGGCGCCTGGCACCACCGCGCCGAAGACCGGCGGCTGAGGGTAGTCGGAGGCCGGTTGACCCTCCCCCGAACCGGCTTTCCGGCACAGGACGAGGCCCGCGTGATGAACGCGGGCCTCGTTGTTTGTGTGGAACGGTGTCGGGCGGCGTTGCATCGAACGGGGCGACTGCCTACATGCGTCGGAGAAACGGGGATCGAAACGGACGCATGCCGTGTCTTGGGAGCCGCGCTGAAACGAAACACCGTTCGTGAGCGGGTTCATCTCGTACGCGCGGACGGATCGAAGGATGCTCAATGCATTCCTGCCGCAACTGCGGGCGATCGAGCAACGCACCAAGCTGCCATTCTGGAGTGACAAGCAGATCATTGCCGGAGAGGCCTGGAACCAGGCGATCCAGTCCGCAATCGACCAAGCCCGGATTTTCGTCCTGCTGATCAGCCCCCATTTCATCGACAGCGCCTATATCCGAGACCACGAATGGCCGGCCATTCAGGGGAGACGCATCGCCGACCCAAACAATGTCTCCGTCGTCCGAGTGCTCCTGTCGTCTTGCGATCACGACCTGATCGAGGCGTCGAACCAAGCGGTGCCGACCGATCCACGGGATGGGCGGCTCAAGGCAGTCAATAAATGGCGGCCCCAAGGTGATGCCTACAACCAGGCTCGGCGGGAAATCATGCATTCCATGATCCGGTTCAACATCATCCCCACCACGACGCCGGTGGTATAGGAACCGCCATGTCCTCCACCAGTCTCCCCCCCGGCCGGCGCGCGGAACTCGACCTGCAAGCGCAGATCGACGCCATCGCCCAGGCGCTCCAGAGACTCGACCGCCTCCTGCCCGACATCAACCAGGAAGACCTCCGCAAGATCGTGTGCGGCATGGTCAAGCTCGGCACCTATGTCGAGGAACGCCACGGCCGCCACCCAGGGGCGGAACTGATCGCCAACCTCGAGGAAACCATCTCCCTCGCCGAGGCCTGGAAGACCGCGCTGCCCGAACACGCGATGCCCACCGACGCGATCATGATGGTCACCGGCGCAATGACCTTCATGGAGACCGCCGCGCGCCAGGCCCTCCGCATCTCCCCCGGGGTCGGCTACCACGTCACCCCCCGCTCGGCACCCGACGCCACCATCGACACCGCCGCGAACCGGGACCAGTTGAACTCGCTCGCCCGGGAAATGGAGGAGGTGAAAGCCGGTCTCGCCGCCCTGGAAACCGAGGCGACCCAACCCGCCAAATCCGCCCGACAGCCGGAGCTGCTGCAATCCTACCTCCGCTCCATGCGCGTGCCGGTGGCGCAGATCGACCTGCATCTTTTGCTGGGCCATGTCCGCGCCAACATCACCGCCCTCACCCGCGCCATAGGCGCCATGGCTCGGCTGACCGAGAGCTTCGAGGAGAACACACGGCCCTGGCGGGACATTCTGACGAAAACGGTGACGGACGGCGCCAAACGCATGCTGCGCGCCATCGGAGCCGTGTCCGGCCGTATGGCGCGGATCATTCGCCGCGCCACCCCCTCGCCCAAGGGTCCCACCGAACCGACGCTGCCCGCCCCCGGCACCATCCGCCGCGACGGGCCGGATTTTCCGGAGATGGTACTGATCCCGCCCGGACGGTTCCTGATGGGGATTCCGGAGGAAGAGTCGCGGCGGGAAGGCTCGCCATACATCGACGGCAGATCCCGGCCAGTCCACGAAGTCCGGATCGACCGCCCATTCTGGATGGCCCGCTTTCCCGTGACCCGTGGCGAATATGCCGTGTTTTGCCAGGAAACCGGCCACGACAAGGGCAGAAAATGGCACAATCCGGGTTTCGACCAAGACGACCGGCATCCGGTGGTCAATGTCAGCCACGAGGACGCCATGGCCTATATCGCGTGGTTGAATACCCGGACCAACGGCGGGTATCGCCTGCCCAGCGAGGCGGAATGGGAATACGCAGCCCGCGCGGGCAAGCCGACGGCGCGGTTCTGGGGTGACTCCTTCGACGGCGCGGCCGACTACGCGCACAGCGACCCTTCCGGCACGGCCCCCGTCGACAAACGCCAGCCAAACGGGTTCGGCCTGCATGACATGCTCGGCAATGTATGGGAGTGGTGCGCTGACTCTTGGCACGAAAACTATGAACAAGCACCGGCGGATGGCTCCGTTTGGACAACCACCGATAGCGATGTTCTTCGGGTCCTGCGCGGCGGTTCCTGGGACGGCAATCCAAGTGGCTTCCGCGCCGGCATTCGCAGCATCGACGGCGACGTCAGACACGACTTCGTCGGCTTCCGTCCTGCCAGGACTCCTTTTTGATCTTGCTTCCTTACCTCCTTACCTCTTGGGGGGAAGTCCAGAAGGGGGTCTCCCCCTTTCTGCTTCAACGCCCACCACGAAGCCATGTCCGCCCCCGCTTCCTCAGGGCGAAGCTTCAACGGCCGCCAAGGCCGCCGCCGCGTCAACGATCGGAATACCCCGAAACGAGTCCAGGTCCAGCAAATCCCGGTCACCCGACACGATCGGCAATGCCGAGCAGTTCGGTCGCAGCTTCGCGTCGGATCAGAGCCTCGCGCAGCAGTCGTTCCATCGCGGCCGAGGGCAACAGCCCCGCCTCACGGGCCGCATCAGCCGTGGCGTCGTTCAGTTCGATCAGAACATTTGCCATGGTGACACGCTCTCGGACCAGCGCGGTTTGATCCCGCGATCAGTCCTGATCCCAGGCACGCAAAACGCGAAAAGCCAGCAACCCATGGGGTTGCTGGCGCAGCTATCGCGACCCGGTCGGACCAACCAAGGACAAAGGGGGGCGATCGCCGCCCCCCGAACCCCTTACTCGGCGGCGGGCGCCGCCTCGGTCGTCACAACACGCGCCTTCTCGGCGATGCGAGCGGACTTGCCGCTGCGGCCGCGCAGGTAATACAGCTTCGCGCGCCGCACATCGCCACGGCGGACCACGGTGATGTCCGCGATCGTCGGAGAGTACAGCGGGAACACGCGCTCCACGCCCTCGCCATAGCTCAGCTTGCGGACGGTGAAGTTGCTGTTCAGGCCCTTGTTGGACCGAGCGATGCACACGCCCTCGAACGCCTGGGTGCGGGTACGGTCGCCTTCGACCACCTTCACCGAGACGCGGACCGTGTCGCCGGCGCCGAAGGCCGGGACCGCGCGGACGCCGCTCAGGCGGCTGATTTCCTCGGCCTCGTACTGCTGGATGATGTTCATGATGTCTCGTCCTCGTCTTGATGCCTAGGACGCCGCCGCCATGCGGGCGGACGTCAATTGATATTCGGCCCAGAGATCGGGCCGCCGTTCGCGGGTCACGCGTTCGCTTTCGGTGCGTCGCCAGGCGGCCACCGCGCCATGGTTGCCGGACACCAGCACCGGGGGCACCGCGCGTCCGCGCCATTCGGCGGGGCGGGTGAAGTGCGGGTATTCCAGCAGACCGGTCGAGAAGCTTTCCTCCTCGGCGCTGGCCGCGGCCCCCATCACGCCGGGCAGCAGCCGGACGGCCGAGTCCAGCATCGCCATCGCCGCCAGGTCGCCGCCGGACAGGACGAAGTCGCCAAGGCTCACTTCTTCCATCCCGCGGGCGTCGATCACGCGCTGGTCGATGCCTTCATACCGGCCGCACAGCATGACGACGCCGTCCCCCTCGGCCAGACGGCGCGCGTCGGCCTGGGTGAAGCGCCGGCCCCGCGGGGTCAGGCACAGCAAGGGCCGTCCGTCGTCGACCGAGGCCACCGCCGCGTCCACGATATCCGGCCGCAT
>CANJSR010000437.1 GCA_947476855.1 Acetobacteraceae bacterium | reverse complement strand
GGTCGGCGGAGAAGCGGGCGCGTTCAAGGCCGTCAACTTCATCCAGACCGAGATGGACAAGACGATGGCCTATACCGGCTGCAACCGCGTCGATGAGATTTCCACGGACATCTTCTTCGGCGACCGCGAGCGCAACCGGATGTCCGCGGGGTAGAGGCAGGATCGGCCCGGACCGAAAGGTCGCGGGCCATCCATCCCGTCAGGTGTAGGCCGCTTCCAGCATCTTCCGGATCGCGTCCTCGGTCATGTCGGTTTCCCCGGCCGGGCGCGCGGGCGCCTCGGCCGGGACCCTGACCTGGGGCTCCCCAGGGGACACCACCGGAACCTCCGGCGGCAGGCCTTTGCGGCGGGTGGGTCTCTGTCTCATGCCTTCCAGATTAGCACGAAACCGGCGCGCGCAAGCGGGCCACGACATGGAACCCCTTGCTCGGGTCGGCGGCGGCGTCCCAGTCGATCCCATTGATCACCGGATTGCCCGACCCGCGCGGGTAGTCGCCGGTGACAAACGGGCTTTCGATCACCTCCAGCCCATGCTCCTCCAACCGTGCGGTCCACCAGGCGCGATCCTGGATCGTGACATGCCAGACCGCGCCGGTTTCCGCGTCGAAATCGGGGAATGTCGCGACCGAGGCAACGAACAGCCCGCCCGGCTTCAGGTGGGACGCGACATTGCCCAGCAGGCCCGCCAGCCGGTCCTCGGGGATATGTTCCAGCACTTCCCACGCGCAGACCAGGTCGCAGCGCAGGGGCGCCCCCTGTTCCTGCAGGGTGAAGGGCCGGGTCGCGTCGCAGGTGAACAGGTTGTACGGGATCAGCGGCCACGAGCCGGACTGCTGCTTGACCGCGTGATCGCTGCCTTCCAGCCCGATCGCCACATGCCCGCGCTTGAGGAAGTCCAGCACCAGGCCGCCGCCCGCACAGCCGATATCCAGCACGCGCAGGCCGCGTCCCATCACACGCTCTGCTGCCAGGACGAAGCGCGGATGGCGGGTATTGTCGTTGGCGACGCCGCGCGGGTGCTGGTGGTCGCTGCTGTCGGACGCGACCGGGTGATCCGAGAACAACGTCACGGCGGGCGGGGTGAACAGCCCATCCGGCCGGCCCTGCATCAGCACGTCATCGATGCGCCGGTTCAGCTCATTATGGCGCCGATCGGCGGCCTGGCCCTGGCGGTTCAGTTCCTCCAGCCAGCGATGCACGTCGTCCATCCGGCGATGCAGGCCGTCGATCGGTTCCCGCAGGGCCGCCGTCCGCTGATCCAGCGCCTGGTCCTGCCGTTGGAAGCGCGCGTCGAGGTCCGGCTTCAGCGCCAACACGGAATCAGTGGACCCGGCCGGGGCCGACGCGATGGCGTCGATGCGCCGGGCCAGCGCGTCGACCGCGGCGTGCAGTGCCTGGATTTCGCGGGCGAGGCCGGTGATGCCGGCGGCGCGGAGGAAGAAATTTCTGATTCGTCTGAGAATGGGCCTGGCCTTCGGGTTGCGTTGACTGTGACGGGGGCGCCGTTGATCCCTGGCCGTACACCAACGGCCGGCGCCGTCAATGGTTGTCCCCAGGCGCGTGTCCCAGGGTCTGTCCCACCCGCTCGTGGCGCCATACACTCCCCAAGGCCCGAGTCGCCAGCTTGTTTCCGAGACGGAGGGGAAGAGTTCGATGTCCGCACTCGACGATTGCTACAACATCTACGACCTGCGGCAGGCCGCCCGCAACCGCCTGCCGCGCGGCGTCTTCGACTTCGTCGACCGTGCGACCGAGGATCACCTCGCCGTGCGGGAGAACCGCCGAGCGTTCGAGGATATCAAGTTGCGGTTCCGGGCGCTGGTGGATGTGTCGGGGCGGACGACGGCGACGACCTTGTTCGGCAAGCCGGCTGCCTTCCCGCTTGCGATCGCGCCGACAGGCGCGGCGGGCCTGTGCTGGTACCGCGGGGAGCTGGAACTGGCCAAGGCGGCTGCCAAGGCGGGCGTGCCGCTGACGCTGTCCACAGCCTCGATGACCGCGATGGAGACGATCGCGGACCAGGCCGGCGGGCGGCTTTGGTTTCAGTTGTACGTATGGAAACGTCGTGACCTGTCCTACCAGATCATCGAGCGGGCGAAGAAGGCCGGTTATGAGGCGCTGATCGTCACCGTGGACTCCGCTGTTTCGCCGAACCGGGAATACAACGCGAAGAACGGGTTCGGCGTGCCGTTCAACCCCTCGGCCCGGTTCCTGATGGATATCGCGCGCCACCCGTCCTGGACCCTCGGCGTCATGGGCCGCTACCTGACGACGATCGGGATGCCGCGGCATGAGAATTACCCGGACGACTTCCAGCACCACATCACCAGCGGCGGCGGGATGAAGCGGAATGACGGGATGGACCGGGATTCGCTGAACTGGGACGACCTGGCGAAGTTCCGCGACATGTGGCCTGGCATCCTGATGCTGAAGGGCGTCGCACGGGTCGATGACGCGATCAAGGCGGTCAGCTACGGCATCGACGGGATCGTCGTGTCCAACCATGGCGGGCGGAACATGGACAGCTCGGTCGCCACGCTGGATGTCCTGGCCGAAATCGCCGAGGCGGTGGGCGACAAGGTGACCGTGATCCTCGATTCCGGGGTGCGGCGCGGATCGGACATCGTCAAGGCGATGGCCCTGGGCGCCAAGGCGGTGCTGACCGGGCGGGCGACATTGTATGGCACGGCGGTCGGCGGGCAGGCGGGCGCGGAAAAGGCCCTGGAAATCCTGCGGGTCGAGATGGACAAGACCATGGCCTATACCGGCTGCAACCGGGTGGAGGAGATATCGACCGATATCTTCTTTACCCCGGAAGGCCGCAACCGGCTCTGAACCCTATTTGGCTGGCGGGGTGCCCGATCCGAACCCCTGGATGGTCCAGATCAGGGGGGACGGGTCGACCGTGATCCAGCCCAGCCGCGGCCGGTTCAGGTCGACGATCAGGATGATCGCGCCCGTCCACATGAACAGCAGCAGCGCGGTCAACGTGGGCTGCCGAGCGCCTGCGATGCCGAACTGGAACTTCATCGCCCCGATCGACAGCAGGGATCCGCCCAGGATGGTCCACATCAGGTAGATCGGCACGCGGTTGGCGAAGGCGAAGCGTTGCGAGAGCGAAAGGTCGATCATCTCGTTCAGGGCGCTGACCATCGATGTGGCGACCGTATCGGGGCGCTTGCCCACGATGGATGTCATCTCCGCCCAGATTTCATTCTGAAGCGCGTTGGTCCGGGCGCGCAGTGTAGGAAGGTAGGCCACCGCCTCGGCGTGGATATAGTCGAGGCGGACCTGCGCGTACTCCTCCAGCAGGACGCGCATCCGCGGTCCTTCGGGGGCGGCAAAGAACCCCGCGCGCAGCCAGGCCGTGCCGATCGCGTTCGCTTCCTGCGTCACCAGGTCGCGGCGGGTTTCGAACCGGGACTGCGCGAAGCTGATCGTCAGGCCGAGGCCGAAGGCCAGCAGGGTCACCATCGCGGCCACCAGCGTGCCGATCGTCGATCGCTCCGACTCCGAAGCCTGCTTGCGGGCGGCCCTGAAACGGCCGCAGCGATAGCCGATCTCTCCGGTGATCAGGGCGACGACGAAGATGAACGCCCAGGACAGCGCCAGGCTCGTTTCGACCAGGGTGTTCAGGAACCAGAGCATCATGGCCTTTCCGGGTTGGAGGGCGATCGGCATGGGGGACAGGGCCGCGGGTCAGGCGCGCCACGCCTGACCCCCCGCGTGGAGGGGCCAGGCGCCTGGCGTCAGACGGTCGTCGAGTCGCCCAGGATCACGGTCGCCTGCGCTGACAGCACCCCGCCATTGCCATGCACGATCGCGGTATGGGCGTCCTTGACCTGACGTTCGCCGCATTCGCCGCGCAGCTGGCGGATCGCCTCGATCAGGATGAACAGCCCGTACATGCCGGGGTGGCAGAACGACAGGCCGCCGCCGTTGGTGTTGACCGGCAGGCTGCCCTTGGGACCGATCCGCCCGCCCTCGACGAAGCGCCCGCCCTCACCCTTGGGGCAGAAGCCGAGGTCTTCCAGGAACAGGATCGTGTTCAGCGTGAAGGCGTCGTACAGCTCCACTACGTTGATGTCGGACGCCTTCATGCCGGCCATCGCATAGGCCTGCCGGCCGGACTCGATCGCCCCCGTGTGCGTCAGGTTCGGCATCGAGGTAATCGAGGCATGCGTGATCGACTGCCCGCAGCCCAGCACGTAG
>CANJSR010000436.1 GCA_947476855.1 Acetobacteraceae bacterium | reverse complement strand
TTCGGCTGCCATGGCGGCTACATCACCGGGGATGCGGAGGTCGTGGACTTCATCCGCTCCACCGCGCCCGGGTTCATCTTCACCACCTCCCTGCCGCCGATGACCGCCGCCGCCGCCCTGGCCGCGGTGCGCCATGTGCGCGGCGATCACGAACGGCGGGCGAAGTTGTTTGAGCGGGCGGACGCCCTGAAGGCCCGGTTCGACGCGGCCGGCCTGCCGCGGATCGAATCGGACAGCCATATCGTGCCCCTGCATGTCGGAGAGGCCGCGCTCTGCACCGCCGTCAGCCGCCGGTTGCTGGCCGAGTTCGCGATGTACGCGACCCCGATCAACTATCCGACGGTGCCCCGGGGGGAGGAACGTCTGCGCTTCACCCCCACCCCGCTCCATACCGACGCCATGATGGGTTCGCTGGTCGACGCCCTGCTGGCGATCATCCCCCAGGAGCGCCGGCGGGCGGCTTAGGCAACCCGCAACCACAAGCGAACCGACCGGTCGCAAGGCGGCCGGACCCATTCACGTCGTGACGGCCGAGGGGCCGCCACGACGCAGGGCAATCGGGTGAACGGTCGAGATGGCATGTTGGCCGTCCCCTCCCCGTCATCCCCGGCCTTGTGCCGGGGACCAGTCGCGGCAAGAATCGGCGGTATTCTGCCAATTCCCACGATCCGTGCGGCTGATGGTCCCCGGCACAAGGCCGGGGATGACGGGGAGGGGAAGCCGGCGGTTCGACGGCGTCATTCCCCCGATTGCCCTTGCCATCCACGTCTTTACCCTTCGCAACAGCGAAGACGTGGATGGCGGCCCTTCGGCCGCCACGACGGGAATGGGCCGCCAGTCCCGTGGATGGGACGCCAATCCCGCGCAGGGGCCGCCGACCCCATGGATGACGCCGTTCTTCCCACGCGTTGCCTCAGGCCGACGGGGGTTTTCCCTCCTTGCGGCCACAACGGGACGTGCGGCGCTCCGCCGTCATGATCCGCAGCAGGTCGCTGGGGGCGTCATGCGCCTCGGCCAGCGACACCGCGCCGCGGAACAGGGCCTCGGCCTCCGTCGCCCGCCCCTGCGCGAGCACGGCATGCGCCAGCATCTTCGTTGTCAGCGCGCGGGAGCCCGCCGTCGCGTCGCCCTGTTCGGCCAGGGCCAGGGCCTCGCGGAACGTCGCCTCGGCTTCGGCGGGCCGATCCTGGGCCAGGATCGCGTGCGCCAGCATTTCCGTCGTGATGCCGAGCGAGGCTGAACCGGAGCTGCCGGCCTCGATGAGGGCCAGGGCCTGGCGGAACACGGCTTCCGCCTCCGCCGGCCGCCCTTGGGTCAGGATCGCGCGGGCCAGCATGTCGGTCATCACCCCGCGCGCGTCGGCGGTCGCACCGCCTTCCTCGGCCAGATGCAGCGACCGGCGGAACACGGCCTCGGCCTCGGCCGCCCGTCCCTGGGCCAGCAGCGCATGGGCCAGCATGTCCAGCGCGCTGGCCCGCAGGACGTCCATCGCGCGGCCCTTTTCGGCCAGGACGATGGTGCGCCGGAACATCGCCTCGGCCTCGGCCGAACGGGCCTGGTCGAGCAGGATGTCCCCGAGGTTCAGCAGGGTGCCCGCGATCGCGACCGGCCCGTCGCAGCGGTCGCGCAGGTCCAGCGCCTCCCGGAAGCAGGCCTCGGCCGCGGGGGCATTGCCCCTTCCGGCATAGGCCCAGGCGGCGCGCTCGACCATCGTCGCCAGGTCCCGCTCCCGCCCCGTCATGTCGCGCAGGCGGTTGATCTCGGCCAGTGCCAGGTCAAGGTCGGGGACCGGTCCGGCCGGCGCCCGCCGCGATCCGAGGCGGCGTTCGCGGTTCGCCTGCTCGCGCCGGGCGGCGGCCAGATCGGGGTCCGGTTCGATCCAGACCACGAGCGAACGGACCGACCACAGGTCGGGGGCCGATTCACGAAACAGCGGCACCAGTTCCGGCACGCCCACCAGGACCAGGGTGCGATCGATGCGCCGGCGCAGCGGGTTGCGGTTCTGGTTCAGCGTCGCCAGGCCCCAGCGCCAGGCCATGCCCCAGGCCGCGTGGTCCTCGGCCGATCGCGGCACGGCGGCGGCCAGCCAGACCGCGCCGCAGGCGGGTGAGGCGCGCAGGCGCAGCAGGGTCGGCGCAAGCTGGCGCAGGGCGGAGGGGCTGTCGGGCGACAGGTCCAGGACATGCCGCCCGTCGCCATGCAGCAGGTCCGAGAGCACCAACTGGCACAGGGCCGCCCCGTCGCTGTCGGGCACGATCAGGACCAGCAGCGCGAACCCGTCATTCAGCGCGAAATGGCTGGTGACACGGCGCCACTCCGCCTCGGCCGCGGCGCCGTAATGCCGCCCGATCGCGGTGGTGATGGCGCCGGGTTCGGCGGTCATCCGTGCGGGTCCGCGTCGGCCGAGGCGGCGACGCGCAGGACCTTGTCGATCTCATCCCGGATCAGGGGATGGACGTCGTACCATTCCTCGGCGTTGACGAAATACAGCACCCGGTGGCTGTCCAGGAACCGGCTGAGCCGGTTGATCGCGCCCGGTTCGGTATCCGGCAGGGCGGTGACGCGGTTATGGGCGATCTCGGCCAGCCATTTCGCGTCGTTGCGGGCGATCGGCAGGTAGTCCCGGCGCAGCGCGTTGATCGTCGCGGCGACGACCGTCGCGTTCACCGGCAGGGAGGGCAGGGAGGCGGAGCGGAGCACGACATCGCGCAGCAGGCGCAGCAGGTCGCGCAGGTGCCCGCCGCTCTGGTCGATCAGCGTGTCGACCAGCAGGCCGCGTGCGGCGTCGTCCTCGCCGAACAGGCGGCGGGCGCCTTCATCGCCCAGGCGCTTCATCACCACGGACTGGAAGGCGCGCCGGTTGGCTTCCGTGGGCGTGCGGGCCGGGTTGTTGTTCCACAGATGCCTGGCCGGCAGCAGGACCATGGCGACCATGCCGGGGGTGACGAATTTCAGCCAGGGCGGCACGGTGTAGACGACGTGCAGGTCGGGGATCTTCAGCCGCTCCACATGGATGGTGAAGATGCGCTCGACGCTCTGGATCACGTCGCGCTCGGTCAGCAGGCCGCCGCGCATCTGTTCCATCTGGTCGAACAGGAAGACGATGTTGGTCTGCGCCCCCCGCTCCATCCGGATGCGGCGGACCGCGTCGGCGTAGAAGTCCGTGACCTGCTGCTGCAATGACGCGAGATGGCTGTTCAGGACGCGTTGCAGGTTCTGGCGGAAGGAGGACGCGGTTTTCAGTTCCAGCTTCAGGTCGACGCCGGCCTTGAGCTTGCCGAACACCTCCCGCAACGGCGCCTCGGCTTCGACCTTGATGCCGGCCTGGGTCAGGGAGAGTTCGGTGTTGGTGAGGAAATTCAGCAGCCGGCCCCAGAAGCTTTCGGTCATGGCGGCGCCGCCGGGCAGTTCGGCCACGGCCTCGCCGAAGGCGGCGGCGAGGACGATCAGCAGTTCGGTGATGTCGACCGGTTCGGCGGGGTTCAGGTAGTCGAGCGCGTTGGCATAGACGACGACGAAGCCCGCCTGTTCGAGGCGCTGCTTGAGGCGGAGCAGTTCGGTCGTCTTGCCCGAGCCGCTGAAGCCGGAGAAGAGCTGGATGCTCTGGACGGGCGTGAAGGCGATGGAGGTGAACATCCGCGCGACCGGGTCGTCCTGGATGTTGCCCTCGTGGAGGGGTTCGTAGAAGGCGCTGCCGGGGATGAGGGGTTCATCGACCAGGCGGCCGTGCAGGTCCTTCAGGAAGCGGAAGGCGTCCTTGCCGTCGGGGGTGGTTGCCGGGGGGGGAGGGCCGGCCGGCGGGGGGGCGGTTGGGGCGGATTTCTCACCGGACATGGGGTAGCATCGTACGAAAAATTTCCTTCAATGGGTGAGCCGGCTTTCCGAGGGCGCGCGGGGCGGCGGCTCGGATGGGTTCACGGGAAAAGGGGTGGCTCAAATTGCCGGTCCGCGTGGGCATGCCCATGGTGTGGAGGGGGCGGAGGAGCGGGGTGGCGGAGACCATGCGGGCGAACCGGGGGCTGGTGCGAGACCCCGGCGGCTAGCAAATAATAGGAATATTGTCAAGAATTTTCAGGCGGCAAGAGGCCGGCGGCCAGGGCAATCGCACCTGGCGGGTTTCCGTCCTGGCCGGGCTCGACCCGGCCATCGCCAGAGACTCCGCCGATAGGGTTCGCGCATAATTCCAACCGCTTGCGTCCCTGGCGATGGGCGGGTCGAGCCC
>CANJSR010000435.1 GCA_947476855.1 Acetobacteraceae bacterium | reverse complement strand
GATGCCGTCGATCTCGGCGGTCAGCCCGGCCTCGGCCAGGCGGCCGGCGAGCCAATGGCGGGACTGCACATCCACGGGTGAGAATGTGGGCCGGTGCACACCGGTTGTGTACTCGCCCATCTTCCGAAGCGTATACAGATCGTTCAGCAGGCGTTGGCCATCGATGTTCGGCATGGGGCGACCTCCAGTGATATTGCAGTGCAACATGGCTGGTGTGACCGGATCAAGCCCCGAGGACGGCTCCGGCCCGCGATGATGCGGCTGAGTCGCGTACTTGTCCGGTTCACTGTCATCAAACCTTCATAAAAGTGAAACAGAGCCGTCTTCGCTCGCGCCTAGGTTCCGCCTCGCATTCAGACCCGAATCCCGAAGGGGACCATCATGAATTTCGCAACCACCGCGCTTGCCATCACCCTGTCCGGCCTTGCCTGGTCGGCACAGGCCCAGCAGATCACCGGCGCGGGCGCCACATTCCCAGCCCCCGTCTATGCCAAGTGGGGCGAAGCGGCGAAGGCCGCGACCGGCCTTGAATTGAACTATCAGGCCATCGGCTCGGGCGGCGGGCAGACGCAGATCGTCAACCGCACGGTCGATTTCGGCGCCTCCGACGCCCCGATGGCGGCTGACCGGATGGAGAAGGCCAACCTGCACCAGTTCCCGTCGGTGATGGGCGCGGTCGTGGTGATCGTGAACATCCCGGGCGTGACGACCAACCAGTTGAAGCTGGATGGCACGATGGTGGCCGACATCTATCACGGCAAGATCACCAAGTGGAACGATCCGCGCATCCAGGAGATGAACAAGGGCATCACCCTGCCCAACCGCGCCATCGCGCCGGTCTATCGCGCGGATGGCTCGGGCACGACCTATGTGTTCGCCTCCTACCTGTCCGCCGTCGATCCGACCTGGAAGGCCAAGGTCGGCGCGGCGACGTCCGTGAAGTGGCCGACCGGCCAGGGCGCGCGCGGCAATGACGGCGTGGCGGCGACGGTGCAGAACACGCCGGGCGGTTTTGGCTACGTCGAGTTCGCCTATGCCAAGCAGAACAATCTGGCGACCGCGGCGATCCGCAACAAGGCTGGCAGCTTCGTGATCCCGTCGATGGAAACGTTCACGGCCGCGGCGTCCAACGCCGACTGGGCGAGCGCGAAGCATTTCGCCGTCGACCTGATCGACCAGCCCGGCGAAAAGAGCTGGCCGATCGTGTCCGCGACCTTCATCCTGCTGCCGAAGGATCCCAAGGATCCGGCGCGCAGCGCGAACGTGATGAAGTTCATCGACTGGGCCTACAACAGCGGAGACGCGCTGGCGACTGGCCTGGACTACGTGCCGCTGCCGGCCGCGGTGAAGGCCGCCGTCCGCGGGTCCTGGACCGCCGAGATCAAGGGGGCCGACGGTAAGCCGATTCGGTAAGATAAGGACGACCACCCGCGTTCCGATGTGGTTGCCCCCCGCCCTTTCGTCATTCCGGGCGCAGGCCCGGCACCCGGGGGGCAATCGCGCTTGACCCCGGGGCGGCTCCTCTCGTCATGGCCGGGCTCGACCCGGCCATCACCAGGGACCCCGCCGATGGTGTTTTTGCGTCATTCCAACCAACGGCGTGCTTGGCAATGGGCAGGTCAGGCCCGCCCATGACGGAAAGCGGCCAGGTGCGATTGCCCTTCCGGCACCCGGCCTCCACCCCTACCCCCGCCCCCTGCGACAGGAAGTCAGCCTTGCAGCAAGCAACGGTTCTCTCCGGCAAACGAAACGCGAATTGGGGAGACCGCATCTTCGCCGGTCTCGCCACGACGTCGGGTGTCTTCGTACTCGTGCTTCTGGGCGCGATCATCATTGGCCTCGCGGTGGGCGGCGCCCCCGCCTTCCGCGCGTTCGGAGCCTATTTCCTCTTCGATGCCGAATGGGACCCGGTGCAGGAGTTGTTCGGCGCGCTGGTTCCCGTCTACGGCACCATCATCACGTCGATCCTGGCCCTGGTCATCGCCGTTCCGCTGGCCTTCGGCATCGCCTTCTACCTGACCGAGATCGCGCCGGGCTGGCTACGCCGCCCGGTCGGCACGGCGGTGGAGCTTCTGGCCGCGGTGCCATCCATCATCTACGGCATGTGGGGCTTCTTCGTGATCGTCCCGATCATGGCCAAGGTCGTGCAGCCCTGGGCGATCGACACGCTCGGGGAAACGCCGCTGATCGGCTTCCTGTTCGCCGGCCCCCCCTTCGGCACCGGCATCCTCACGGCCTCCCTGATCCTCGCCGTCATGATCATTCCTTTCATCGCCGCCACGATGCGCGACGTCTTTGAAACCGTCCCTCCCGTCTACAAGGAATCCGCCTACGGCCTCGGCTGCACGACGTGGGAGGTGATGCGCTCGATCGTCATTCCCTACACCCGCGCCTCGGTCGTCGGCGGGATCATGCTGGGCCTCGGCCGAGCGCTGGGGGAGACGATGGCGGTGACGTTCGTGATTGGGAATACGAACCGGATTTCAACTTCCCTGTTTGGGCCAGGCAACACCATCGCCTCGATCGTCGCACTGGAATTCCCCGAGAGCGAAGCCGACAGCCTGAAGATGTCGTCGTTGCTGGCGCTGGGGTTCATCCTGTTCGTGATCTCCTTCATCGTGTTGGCGATTTCCCGCATGCTGCTTCGCCCGAGGACCAAGGCATGAGCGCGACCACACTTTCCGCCGCCAGCGCGGTTCCCGGCCCGGCCAAGGACCTGCGTGTGTCCGAGGCGCTGGGGCGCAGCCGCCACCGCCGCAACATGATCGTCAAGGTATTGTGCCTGGCGGCGACGGGGATCGGGCTGCTGTTCCTGGCCTCGATCCTGGCCACGCTGGTCTGGCGCGGCATGGCGGGCATCAGCCTGACGGTTTTCACGACATCGACGCTGCCGCCGGGTTCCAACGGAGGGCTGCTGAACGCGATCGTGGGCAGCCTGATCCAGACCATGATCGGGGCCGCCATCGGCACGCCGATCGGGCTGATGGTCGGCACCTACCTGGCGGAATACGCCCGGGACTCGACGCTGGGCAACGCGGTGCGGTTCGTATCCGACGTGCTGCTCTCGGCCCCGTCCATCCTGATCGGGCTGTTCGTCTACCAGTTGGTGGTCAACCCCTTCAACGGCTTCTCGGCCATCGCCGGCTGCCTTGCGCTGGCCGTGATCGTCATCCCCATCGTGGTCCGCACGACCGAGGACATGCTGCGGCTGATCCCGGCGACGCTGCGAGAGGCCGTGATCGGCCTCGGCGCGCCGAAATGGAAGATGATCACCCTGGTCTGCTACCGCGCGGCGCGGGAGGGGATCATGACCGGCGTGCTGCTGGCGATCGCCCGGGTCGCGGGCGAAACCGCCCCGCTGCTGTTCACCAGCCTTGGCAATCTGAACTGGTCGACCGACCTGACCAAGCCGATGGCAAGCCTGCCCGTCACCATCTACCAGTATGCCGGATCGGCCTTTCAGGACTGGATCGACCTGGCCTGGGCCGGCGCGCTGCTGATCACCCTTGGCGTCCTGGCCATCAACATCATCGCGCGCCTTGTCCTGCGCCGGGGAGTATAGGTTCATGAGCGTGACAACCCACCAGTCCCCCGGCCTCGGCGGACTGAAGACCAGCCCCACCGAAGACCTGAACACGGCGAAGATCGCCATTCGTGGGCTGGATTTCTTCTATGGCGACAACCGGGCGCTGAAGGGGATCGCCCTCGATTTCCCGAACCGCCAGGTGACCGGGCTGATCGGCCCGTCGGGCTGCGGCAAGTCGACCCTGCTGCGGGTGCTGAACCGGATGTACGACCTGTATCCGGGCCAGCGCGCCACCGGAGAGGCGATGATGGACGGCATCAACCTGATCGGGCCGGATGTCGATGTGAACGCGCTGCGCGCCCGGATCGGGATGGTGTTCCAGAAGCCGACCCCCTTCCCCATGACGATCTACGACAACATCGCGTTCGGCGTGAAGCTGCACGAGAAACTGTCCAAGGCCGAGATGGATGAACGCGTCGAGTGGTGCCTGACCCGCTCGGCCCTGTGGGGAGAGGCGAAGGACCGCCTGCATACATCGGCCATGGGCCTGTCGGGCGGGCAGCAGCAGCGCCTGTGCATCGCGCGGACCATCGCGGTGCGGCCCGAGGTCATCTTGCTCGATGAACCGACCAGCGCGCTCGATCCCATCAGCACGCTGAAGATCGAGGAACTGATCGACGAGCTGAAATCGGATTTCACCATCGCGATCGTG
>CANJSR010000434.1 GCA_947476855.1 Acetobacteraceae bacterium | reverse complement strand
TTCGTCCGATGATCCTTTCGGTGCTTCTCCTGGCTGTTCTAGGCGGTTGCCAGATGGATAGCCGCCAGCAGGTTCTGGCAAGCACCAATACGCAGGCTGCTCAAAGAGCCATATCGACACGGGCCTTCGACACAGCCGACCGGGCGGCTGTTTTCCAGGCTGTGATCGCGACACTACAAGATTTGGGCTTTGTGGTTGACCGCGCCGACAATGTGCTGGGAACGGTTAGCGCCACACGCTTCGGAGCGAGCCTTGCTCGGTTCACAGTCACTATCCGCCCTGGGAGTGACGCACGTACGATCGTTCGTGCGTCAGGACAACTCAATCAGCATGAGCTTTCCGACCCAGCTCCGTTTCAGCGTTTCTATGAGGCGCTTTCACAGGCGCTCTTCCTGCAAGCTAACAACATCGACTGAACCTACCGCCGCCGGGACGATCGGATTTCCAGCACGCTCAGGAAGAACGCCCCGAACGCCAGTTGGAACGCCAGCAGGATGGCGGTGCCGGATGGGATGACCATCCGCATCGCCTGCGCCGGCACCAGCGGCCCGAAGGCGGAGCCGCTCCAGGCCGACAGCGCATGGCCGCCCAGGCCCAGCCCGAACGCCAGCAGGATGCCCCCCGCGATCAGCCCGGTTTCCAGGCGCACGGATCGCACCAGTTCGAGGAACCGCGCATCCTCGGGCACCAGCCCTTCCCGCATGCCGTACAGCTTGGCGAAGACCCAGAACAGCATCAAATGCGCGCCCAGCACGACGGCGATCGAGGCGTAGAACAGCGTATGGATGTCCAGCATGACGCCGGCGACGACGCGGGCCTGCGGCAGCAGCCAGCCGGTCAGCCCGACCCCGCCCAGGAACAGCGCCATCCCCGGATAGAGGAACAGCCAGCGCGGGCTGAACAGCAGGAGGAAGCGCAGATGCCGCCAGCCATCCCGCCAGCTTCGCAGATGAGGCGGGCGGGAGCGGCCGTCGGGGGAGAGTGTCGTCGGCACCTCGGTGACCGCCAGGCCGTGGATCGTGGCCTTCACCACCATCTCACTGGCGAATTCCATCCCCGGCGCCTGCAAATCCAGGTCCAGGATCGCCTGCCGGTCGAAGCCGCGCAGCCCGCAATGGAAGTCGCCGCAGGGGCTGCGGAAGAACAGCCGCCCGATCGCGGTCAGGACCGGGTTGCCGAGGTAGCGATGCAAGGGCGGCATGGCGCCCGGCTTGATCCCGCCCTTGAAGCGGTTGCCCATGACCAGCGCGTAGCCCTGGCGCAGTTGCGCGACGAAGGCTTCCAGCCGGCTGAAGTCGTAGCTGTCGTCGGAGTCGCCCATGATGACGTAGCGCCCTCGGGCGGCGCGGATGCCGCCGATCAGGGCGCTGCCATAGCCTTTCGCGGCGATTGGCACGACACGGGCGCCGTTCACCACGGCGATCGCCTGCGACCCGTCGGTGCTGCCGTTGTCGGCGATGAGCACCTCCCCCTCCACGCCGGCCCGGGTCAGGAAGTCGCGCGCCTTGCGGATGCAGGTGGCGAGCGTCTCCGCCTCATTCAGGCAGGGCATGAGGATGGTCAGTTCGCAGGCCGCCGCTTCGGGCGCCTGCCTGGCTTCAGCGCCGGGGGATTCAGCGAGGGGGTGCAGGTCGAGCATGCGCCGATACTGTCCGGGCCGGCGCCCCGCCGCCATTCGGCCGGATGGCCAGCGGCGGCCTAGGCCGAATGGGGTAGCCCGAGGATGGCGCATGGTGGGCACCCATGGTTGCGCGCCTTGAGGGGTTGTTTCGGCGCGAAGCCGAGGATGACGAAAACGCGGCCCGATCGTTCCATCGACGCCCGAAGCGCCCACCAACCGTCCTTGCACTTCCGCCCAGGCTGGCTTAAGTAACCTGTTCCCCAGAAGCCAATCGCGGAGCACTTGCGCATGGCGCGTGTCACGGTCGAAGACTGCGTAGAGAAGATCCCCAACCGGTTTGAGCTGGTCCTGCTCGCCGCCCAGCGCGCGCGCAACCTGAGCCGGGGTGAGGAACTGACGGTCGATCGCGACAATGACAAGAACCCGGTCGTTGCGCTGCGCGAGATCGCCGATGAGACGATCGAGCTTGGCCGTCTCGAACACGATCTCATCAAGTCCCTGTCCCGCGCGCCCGAGCCCGAGCCGGCCGACGAGGAAGTGCTGGACCTGATCCCGACCGACCAGAACATCTTCGGCCTCCAGGACGTCAGCGCCGAGGAAGAGGCCGCCGGCCTGAACCTCGAAGCCGAGGAACTGTCGCCGGAAGACCTCGAAGCCGCGATCGGGGCCGAACTCGACGGCCGAGCGCGCCGGTAGGATTGGGATGAAACGGGGCGGCGCAGGATCGCAGCCACCGCGGCCGACATTTGCTTCGCCGGCCCCGTTCCCCGTTTTCGCGCCTGACGGAACCCAGTCGGGTTCCGCTACCTCGGACCGCCCGCGCATCGTCCGCCAGTTTGAGCTGACGGAAAAGGTCCATGCCTATGATCCCAAGGCCGATACCGGCCTGATCGACGCGGCCTATGTGCTGGCGATGCAGGCGCATGGCCAGCAGCGCCGCGACAATGGCGATCCCTATATCAGCCACCCGATCGCGGTCGCCGACATCCTGGCGGGCTACCGGCTCGACACCGCCTCGATCGCCACTGCCCTGCTGCATGATGTGATCGAGGATACGCCGGTCAAGCTGGCGGATATCGAGGCCCGGTTCGGCAAGGAGATCGCCGGGCTGGTCGATGGCGTGACCAAGCTGACCCGGCTGGAACTCCAGTCCGACCGCACCAAGCAGGCCGAGAACTTCCGCAAGCTGGTCCTGGCCATGAGCCGGGACATCCGAGTCCTGCTGGTCAAGCTGGCGGACCGGCTGCACAACATGCGGACCCTCCATTTCGTCCAGAAGACCGAGCGCCGGCAGCGGATCGCGCGGGAGACGCTGGAAATCTACGCTCCGCTGGCGGAGCGGATCGGCATGGACTCGGTCAAGTCCGAGTTGCAGACCCTGTCGTTCATGCAGTTGGAGCCGGAGGCCTACGCCACCATCCAGGCGCGCCTCAACTTCCTGCGTGGCCAGGGCGCCGACGTGATCGATGAGGCGCGGTCGGAACTGCTGCGGGTCTGCCGCGAACAGGGCGTCGACGTGGTCGAGATCACGGGGCGGGAGAAATCCCCCTACTCGATCTGGGAGAAGATGCACCGCCGCAACGTGGCGTTCGAGCAATTGTCGGACATCATGGCGTTCCGGATCATCGTCCGCACCAAGTACGACTGCTATGGCGCGCTGGGCGCGGTCCATTCCGCGTACCAGGTCATTCCCGGGCGGTTCAAGGACTACATCTCCACCCCGAAATCCAACGGCTACCAGAGCCTGCATACCGGGGTGACGCTGCGGTCCCTGCACAGCCAGAAGATCGAGTTGCAGATCCGCACGGCGGACATGAACGACGTGGCCGAAAACGGGGTCGCGGCGCACTGGCTGTACAAGTCCGACGATCCCAAGGTCGACGGGTCGGAGACGCAGCAGTTCCGCTGGGTGCAGGACCTGCTGGAAATCCTGGAAAACTCCTCCGCCCCCGATGAGTTCCTGGAAAACACCAAGATCGAGTTGTACGGCGACCAGGTCTTCTGCTTCACGCCGAAGGGGACGTTGATCCCGCTGCCGCGCGGGGCGACTCCGGTCGACTTCGCCTATGCCGTGCACAGCCAGGTTGGCGATACCTGCGTCGGCGCCAAGATCAATGGCCGCCTGCTGCCGCTGAAGCACCAGCTTCAGAACGGCGACCAGGTGGAGATCATGACGGCGCGGGGCGGCACGCCGTCGCCGCAATGGGAACGCTTCGTCGTCACCGGCAAGGCGCGCGCCCGCATCCGCCGCTTCATCCACCAGGAACAGCGCCAGCAAAGCCGCGACGTCGGCAAGGCGGACCTGACCAAGGCGTTCCGCCAGGCCGGGGTCGACGGGTCGGAAAAGGTGCTGGATACGGCGCTGAAGGTGCTGAAGCTGGCGACCGTCGACGACCTGTACGTCGCCGTCGGCAACAACAACGTGACCCCCCGCGACGTGGTCATCGCCGCCTACCCCGAGTTGCGGCAGGCGCCGCGGGCGCCGCGGATGATGCCGCCGATGCTGTCCCGCGGGCCACGCGGCACGGCGCGGACGGACAGCGACATGCCGATCACCGGGCTGGTGCCGGGGATGGCGCACAGCTTCGCCGGCTGCTGCCACCCGGTGCCGGGCGATGAGATCGTGGGCATCGTCAACACCGGCAAGGGCGT
>CANJSR010000433.1 GCA_947476855.1 Acetobacteraceae bacterium | reverse complement strand
TCGATGTGGATCCACATCCCGATCGGCTATGCCAAGACCTTCGTCGATCCGCGCGTGAACTGGATGTTCGAAAGCGAGCCGGAAGCCGAACTCAACAACCGCACCATGTACCAGCCGCGGGGCAAGGTGCTGGGTGGCACGTCGTCGATCAACGGCATGATCTACATGCGTGGCCACGCCAAGGATTACGACCAGTGGCGGCAGATGGGCAATGAAGGCTGGGACTACGACTCGGTGCTGCCCTATTTCCGCAAGGCCGAGGACAACGAACGCGGCGCCGATGAATTCCATGGCTCGGGCGGCCCGCTGCGTGTCTCCAACCAGCCCTACAAATGGGAGATCGCCGAGGCCCTGGTCGAAGCCTGCAAGCAGGCCGGCATTCCCTATAACGAAGACTTCAACGGCGCCACCCAGGAAGGCTGCGGCTATTACCAGACCACAACAAAGGACAAGCGCCGCTGGAGCACCGCGGCCGCCTATCTGACCGAGGCGAAGAAGCGGCCGAACCTGACCATCAAGACCCGCGCCCATGCCACCAAGGTGCTGGTGGAGAACGGACGCGCCGTGGGGGTGGAATTCCAGACCCAGCAGGGCCGTGAAACCGCCAAGGCGGCGCGGGAGGTGATCGTCTCCGGCGGTGCCTACGGATCGCCGCACCTGCTGCAACTGTCGGGCATCGGGCCGGCGCAGCATCTGCAGGACATGGGCGTGCCGGTGGTGCACGACCTGCCTGGCGTCGGATCGAATTTGCAGGATCATTTCAATTCGTCCTGCACCTATCGCATCTCCAAGAACCTGTCGCTGAACTCCCTTCACTACTCGCTGGGGGCTCGGCTGATGGCGGGGGCGCAGTACTTCCTGTTCAAGGCCGGACCGATGTCGGGCAACGGGCTCTATGTCGGCGCGCTGGTGCGCAGCGATCCCAGCCTGGAGCGGCCGGACCTGCAATTGAACATCTCGGCCTGGAGCACGATCGACCGCACCCGCCAGGGGGTCATTTCGCATCCGCATCCCGGGATTTCGATCAGCCCGGTGCATCTGCGTCCTGACGGGCGTGGCACGGTGCGGCTGAAATCTCCCGATCCGCTGGCCGATCCGGCGATCCATTTCAACTTCATCAAGTCCGACTACGACATGCAGGTGATGATCAAGGGCGTCCATCTCGCCCGCAGCATCGTCCGCCAGCAGGCCATGCAGAAGCTGTTGGTGGAGGAAACCCTGCCCGGCGTCTCGGTCCGCACGGATGAGGAGATCATTGAGGATACGCGCCGCCGCGGGGTTTCCAACCTGCACCCCGTCGGTTCCTGCGGGATGGGCCAGGGTCCGATGGCGGTCGTGGATGCGCGCCTGCGGGTGCATGGGCTGAGGGGGCTGCGGGTGGTGGATGCCTCCATCATGCCGGTGATCATCGCCGGCAATACCAACGCGCCCACGATCATGATCGCCGAGAAGGCGTCCGACATGATCCAGGAGGATGCGCGCAACGCGGCATAGTTCGGGCTTGATAGGTGCGTCGAGTGCACCTATCATGCACTCAACGGAAAGCCTCAGCCATGCTCGATACGCTCGACACCGTCTATGATCCCGTCCTGAAGGGTCTCTCCCCCGACCGGGTGGCCGCCACGCTGCATATGCCGCTGGCGGATATTGCCCGGGTGGTGGATGTCCATCGCAACACCTTGGCCCGGACGCCGACCTCTCCCAAGGTCCAGGCCGGGTTGGGGTCGATCATGCGCATCCTGACCGAAGCCGCCGAGTTGATGGGCGGCGACCTCGGGCGGGCCGCGGTGTGGTTCCGGCATCAGCCGCTGTCGGGCTTCGATCACCAGACGGCCGAGGAACTTGTCACCGCCGGCCATGCCCAGGCCGTGCTGAAGCACCTGGCCATGCTGCGGGACGGCGGCCACGCCTGACCTGCCGTTCCGTTCGGTCAGGGCCCGGTTCTGGCGCGTCCTGGCCCCGCGCTGGGCGCACCAGCCGCTCAGCGGAGAGGGGGCGGCGCGCCATGCCGGCCGCTGGAACCCCCCGGGGGTGAACACGCTCTATCTGTCCGCCGATTTGCCGACCGCGGTCGCGGAGTATGAGCAGGATATCGGCATCCGGCCGGGCACGTTCTGCGCCTATGACGTGACGACCGACTGCGTCCTGGACCTGACCGATCCCGCCGTGCCGCCGACCGTTGGCCTCAAGCCAGAGGACTGCTTCGCGCCCTGGAAGTCGATCTTCCTGGTCCAGCGCGGCACGCCGCCTGGCTGGGGAGTCGTGACGCGGGTCATCCAGGCGGGCGGGGCGGGGGTGATCGTGCCCTCGGCCCAGTTCAAGGGCGGCACCAACCTGGTGCTGTGGCGCTGGAACGACGGCGCGGGCCGCCAGATCACCGCGCTCGATCCCCAGACCGACCTGCCCAGGGATCAGGCGTCCTGGCGGTAGCTTATCCGACCGCCCCGGTGGCCAGCGCCTGCGCCCAGCGGGGAAAGCCGTTCCGCTCCGCGCAGGCGGCCGCGTCTTCCCAGTCGTAGTCGAGCGCGAACAGCTCCACCCCCCAACGCCGGTTGCGCCGGGTCAGGATCGCATAGCGCGCGTGGGGGGAGCGGTGTTCGAGGTGATCCGCCGTCGGTACATCGGCGAAAGCGGGGCAGCCCACCGTCCCCGGATTGACGATCAGGCAGCCGTTCGGAACCTGCGTCACGCTCTGCCGGTGGCTATGCCCGCACAGCACGACCGCGCGCCCGACCGCGTCGCCCAACCGTTCCAGCACAACGCCGCGAGAGGCCGGCATCAGGCGGTTGTCGTGGGTTTCCTCGGTCAGATAGGTGCTGTCGCTGGTCGGCGTGCCATGCACCGCCAACACATCCCCATCCAGCAGCAGGCTGGGGGGCAGGTCGTGCAGCGCCTGCCGCTGCGCCTGGTCCAGCGCCGCCTGGGCGAAGCGGCCGGCGGGCGGCATCTTCTCCGGCGGGCGGGTCAGCGCCCAGCGGTCATGGTTCCCCCGCACCGTCGGCAGCGCGAGGGATTGCAGCATCGCGAAGGTCTCACGCGGCCATAGCGGACCGGCCACGCAGTCGCCCAGATTGACCGTCGCATCGACATCCCGGTCGCTTACATGCGCCATCACGGCTTCCAGCGCGCGCAGGTTACCGTGGATGTCGGAGATGACCGCAAGGCGCATGGCGCGCGATCAGCCCGGGTCGCCGGCCAGGCCCGCCGCCGCGATCCCCGCGAGCGCCGCGGCCTCATCATTGTCGGACGTATCGCCTGTCACGCCGACCGCGCCGATGATCTCTCCATCCGCCTTGATCAGCACGCCACCCGGGACCGGAATGAACGGGCCGGTGACGGAGGCCGCGAGGGCGCCAACGAAATGCGGCCGCTGCTGCGCCATCGTCTCCAGCCGGCGGGCGCCAACACCCATCGCGAGGCAGCCATTCGCCTTCCCGATCGCAACGACCGAGCGCTGCATGGAGGTGCCGTCCTCGGCCGCGAAGGCCTTCAGCGCGCCGCGCGCGTCCAGCACGGCCACGCCCATCGGGGCGAACTTGTTGGTGCGGCAATGCTCCAGGGCGACGCGGACGATGGTCTGCGCCTGGGCGAGGGTGAGTGTTGCCATGATGATGCCTTCCCTTGTTTCTTGATACGGATGAATGATCCGTCCGGAATGCTACAGGAACAATCCGTCCGGGTCGCCATGGAAGATGACCCGGCCGACCGCCTCGAAATGCGCGTCGCGGGACTGGATCTGTTGCGACAGCGTGTGCATGTCGCGGAACCGGCGTTCGAACGGCGTGCCCGGGAAGATCGCCGATACGCCGGCGGCCTTGTAGACATAATCCGCGATCTCGATCGCCGTGTTGATGCCGTGCGCGCAGCCGAGGCGCACCCGCATCCGTTCGTTCGCGCCGATCGGTTCGATGTCGTCGGCGGATTCCCAGATATCCTTCAGGATTTCCGTCAGATAGGCCCGCGCCGAACCGAGGTTTGCCTCTCTGCGCGCCAAATCGGCCTGCACGACGGGGCTGTCCGACAGACGGATATGGCCGCGGGGCACCTTGTCCTTGGCCAGCGTCGTGAAGGCGTCGAGCATGGCGCGCGCAATCCCGAAGGCGACGCCCGCCACGCCGACCGCGTACAGGCCCTGCATCGTGAAGGCGTACAACGGCCCGCGATCGCGCCGCAGCGCCGGGTCTTCGCGCGTCCCCGAAAACCCCTCCGGCACGAACAGGTCGGTGACCGAATACCCCTCGGACGCCGTACCGCGCATGCCCAGCGTGTTCCAGTCATGGATCGGCGTCGCGTGGTGCTTGGG
>CANJSR010000432.1 GCA_947476855.1 Acetobacteraceae bacterium | reverse complement strand
ATTTCGTCACATCCGCGATGCGCGGCGCCTCACCCGGCGCGGCGGCGCTGATGATGATGTCGAGGTCCTGCATCGCCGCGGCCATCTCCAGGCACAGCACCCGCCGCCGGCGCGCGGTCTGCACCATGTCCGGGCCGCTGAGCGTCGTGGCGAGGACGACACGATCACGGAATAGTTCCGCGTAGTCGTGGTACCGCTCACGCATCCAGGGGGCGTGCAGGGTGAAGGCCTCGGTCACCATGATCAGATAGCCGACGGCGTGATAGTCGGCGGCCGGCGACAGGGTGATGTCGCGCACCTCGGCGCCTTCCTTGCGGAAGAAATCAACCGCGGCGTTGATGCCCGCGAGCGTGGTGTCGGAGACGCGGTGATCGTCCTCGAAGAAATGCCGCACGACGCCGATCCGCAGGCCCTTCGCACCTTTGCCGAGTTCACCGGTGAAGTCCGGCACCGGGCGGTTGGCGCTGGCGGGGTCGGTCGGATCGTGGCCCGCCATGCCCTGCAGCAGCAGCGCGCAGTCCTCGGCCGTCCAGGCCAGGGGGCCGGCGTGATCGAGGGTGAAGGCCAGGGGCAGAATGCCGACCCGGCTGGACAGGCCATACGTCGGCTTGATCCCCGCTGTGCCGCAGAACGCCGCCGGTCCGCGGATGGAGCCGCCGGTATCGGACCCCGTGCCGCCCAGGATCAGCCCCGCCGCGACCGCGGCCCCGGTGCCGGAGGACGAACCGGCGGTGAAATGCTCGGTGTTCCACGGATTGCGCGCGGGCGGCCAGGGAAGGTCAAAGGACGGACCGCCGAAGGCGAATTCATGCGTCGCGAGCTTGCCGAGCATCACCGTGCCCGCATCGGCCCATTTCGCGACCGTATGGGCATCCTGTGTGGGCACGTTGTGCTCCAGCAGCTTGGAATGCGCCGTCGTGCGGATGCCGGCGGTGTTGTAGATATCCTTGTGGGCGATCGGGATGCCATCCAGCTTGCCACGCAAAGTGCCAGACATCTGTCGGGCCTCCGCGGCCTTGGCATCCGCCAAAGCGCGTTCCTCGGTAACCAGCAGGAACGAATGCAGGTGGCGATCCAGGCGCTGGATGCGGTCGAGATGCGACTTCGTCAGTTCGACCGGAGAAAGTTCGCGGGCGGCGATGCGTTTCGCGGCCTCGGCGATCGTCAGGATTTCGGACATCAGCGCTGCTCCACGTTGAAGACCAGCGCGGGTTCGGCTTCACGCGGCAGCGGCGCGTTCACGCGCGCGATCATCAACTGAAAAAGTGCGGCGCCGGGCAGCAGTCCCCTCACCTCCTCGGCCGGCAGGTTGATTCCGTTGCGTGCGAGGATGCTGGCGAGTTCGGCTTCGTCGATGGCGGGCGGGCTCATGGCGCGGTCCTTCGGTTCCGGGGTGCGCCGCGATCATAGCGGTGCCCCCGGTTGCCGAGGCAAGCGTTACCGTCCGATTCCGTCCACGAAACCGGAACGACCGGCGCGTCAGGCGGCGGGAATGTTCGACCGCAGGAAGGTCCGGGCATGGCGCACCGCGATCGGCACCAGGTCCTTGGGGTCCTTCCAGGGGTACAGGCTGACCTGGGAGTTCGGCGCGAGGCGTGCGGACTCCATGGCCACGGCATAGGGATGCGCCTGCACGTCGTCGGGCATGATCAGGACGGGCGTCTGGCAGGCGCGGACGAAATCGCGTGTCACCGTGAACACGAAATCGGGATTGGCGCGATACATCTTGGTCAGGAACGCCTCCACCATCGGCTGCGTGATCGAGGGATCGCGCGCGCGCAGGCCAGGCGCCCAGCCATTGATGTTGTTCTGATAAAACTGATCAGGCGTCTCCGGCCGGTGCCCGCTCGGCTGGGCCAGGACCCCTGCGACGACGCGGTTGGGCGCGCGCTTGATCAGGTTCCAGATCAGCGGGCCACCGATGCAGAAGCCCAGGACCATGAACTTGTCGATCCCGAGGTGATCCATCAGGCCGAGCTGATCGTCGGCGTGGGAGTCCCAGGGGCGATCGACGTCGATGGGGCCGGTGGACTGGCCGCCATTGGCGTTGCGCAGGTCCATGCCGATGCAGCGATGCGTGTCCTTGAATTCCTCCAGCGGATTGAACGGCGCACCACCCGAGAGGTAGGACATGTTCGCGTTCAGCCCGCCGCCGGGCAGGACCAGCAGCGGATAGCCTGCGCCGGATTCCTGGTAGTGGATGCGGACGTTGCCTCTTTCGTAGAACGGCATGGGGTTCCTCCGATTGTTGCCCTGGCGCGTATGGGTCAGGGGGGATGGCTGGCGGGCCAGCCGAACGCTGGGGGAAGTCTAGGCGTCATGGCGGTTGATCGCCAAGCGTGCGTTCCCTCCTTGTGGCTACCTGGCGAGAGCCTGCGCTCCCTTATCCTCAGAGCGATCGCACTTGACTCTGGCACGTTGCTTCCCGTCCTGGCCGGCCTTGAGCCGGCCATCGCCAAGGATTCCATTGATGGTGCTTTTGCGTGATTCCAACCACCTGCTTGCTTGGCGATGGGTGGGTCAAGCCCACCCATGACGGTAAGCGGCAGCGGCCGCCGGACCTGCACCCGGCTCACCCCACCCCGCGTTCCCGCCGGTCGCTGCCGATCAGCGCCAGCCCCTCGGCCACGGACACGAACTCCCCGCCCCCGGTCACGCGCTGGCTCCCGAAGCGGTCGGTAAACAACCCGCGCACGGCGGGGACCAGAGACGTGCCGCCGGTCAGGAACACCCGGTCGATGCCGGCTTCCGTCATCCCCGCCTCGGCCAGGGCCAGGTCGACGGTCGCGCCGATGCGGGCGATATCGGGGGCGATCCATCGCTCGAACGCCGCCCGTGTGATCGTTTCCTCGATCGCGAAATCGGCGTGGCTGAAGCTTAACCGCGCACCCTCGGCGCGGGAGAGTTCGGCCTTCACGCCCGACACGGCGCGATACAGCGCGTATCCCAGCTCATCCCGCACCAGTCGCAACAGGGCGCGCAGCCGATCGGGGTGCTGGGCCGACCGCGCCACCGCCTCAATATCGCGCAGCATCTTGGGTGTCCGCATCAGCGACAGCCGGTGCCAGCGCGCGAAGCCCGAGTAGTATTCCGGCGGCACCGGCAGGTCGGTGCCGAACAGCTTGTAGGTGCTGCCCTTGCCCAGCCTTGGCGAGACGACGTGATCGATGATCCGGTAATCGAACGTATCCCCCGCGATGCCGATACCGGAATGACCCAGCGCGCGCACCCTGTGCTCTCCGTCCGGATCGAAGCGCAGGACCGAGAAGTCGCTGGTTCCACCGCCGAAATCTCCGATCAGCACGGTCGCCGGCGCGCCCAGGCCGCGGACGAAGCGATACCCCGCGGCCTCGGGTTCCAGCGCGGTGCCGATCGTGGTCCACCCGGCCTCTCCATAGGCGGCGCGCAGGCGCTTTTCGCCCAACACGTCGTCGGGCGAATCCCCGGCGAAGCGCACCGGACGGCCGGAGATCAGCAGCGCGTCGGCCGGCTGGGACGCGCGTTTCGGCAAGATGCCGGTGAGGAACAGCCCGATCAGGCTTTCCAGCGTGAAGACGCGGCCGAAGACGCGGGTTTCCACGAAGCTCGCCTGGGCCAGGTAGCTTTTCAGCGACATCATCAGCCGGCTTTCCAGCGGATCGTCGAGATAGGCTTCGATCGCCGCCTGCCCGACGGCATGGCGCAGCACGATCCGGTCCTGGGCACCGTCGTTCCAGAAGCACAGCACGGAGCGGATCACGTCCAGTTCGACCGCACCGAAAGGCAGCCGCACGGTCTCGGCCGACCCGTCGGGATCCAGGACCGAGATCACGCTGTTGGTCGTGCCGAAGTCGACGCCGATGACGGTCATGAAGAATTGCCTGATCGCGAGGGGGACAGGGCGTGCCACGCCCCGACCCCCGACGACAAGGCAAGATTTGGCTGGAGGCCGCTTTGTCAGGCCAGGTTCTTGCGGAAGAACGCGATCGTACGGTCCCAGGCCAGCTTAGCGGCTGCCTCCTGGTAGCGGGGGGTGGAGTTGTTGTGGAACCCGTGCTGGGTGCCTGGATAGATATGCATCTCGTGAGTCACGCTCGCGGCTTTCAACGCGGCCTCATACGCAGGCCAGAGGCTGTTGATACGCTCATCCGTCTCGGCGTACTGGATCAGCAAGGCGGCCTTGATGGATGGGACCGACGCCGTCTCAGCCGCCGCGCCGTAAAACGGCACCCCGGCCCGCATGTCGAGGCCGAGCGCGGTGGCGAGATAGTTGGTCGTGCTGCCACCCCAGCAGAAGCCGGTGACGCCCAGCTTGCCGTTGGACAACTCGT
>CANJSR010000431.1 GCA_947476855.1 Acetobacteraceae bacterium | reverse complement strand
GGCGCTGACATGGCCCAGTTCTTCGATCACATCCCACCGGCGATCCAGGACTTCATCAAGCGGCAGCACGTGTTCTTCACGGCCAGCGCGACGGAGGGGTCCCGGATCAACCTGTCGCCCAAGGGCTCCGACTGCCTGCGCGTGATCAGCGACAAGGAAGTCGTCTACCTCGACCAGACCGGCAGCGGGAACGAAACCGCGGCGCATATCCGGACGGATGGCCGCCTGACCATCATGTTCTGCGCCTTCGAGGGGCCGCCGATGATCCTGCGCCTGTATGGCACCGGGCGGGTCCTGCCGCGCGGGTCGGATGGCTATGCCGGCCATCTGAACACCGTCTTCGCCGGCCAGGAACCACCCGGTGCGCGCCAGATCATCGCGCTGGACGTGCAATCGGTGCAGACCTCCTGCGGGTTCGCCGTGCCGGTCATGAACTTCGACCACGACCGGCACACGCTGGAGGAATGGGCCACCCGCAAGGGACCCGACGGCATCGATGCCTATTGGCGGGAGAAGAACGTCGCCACGATCGACGGCATCCCGACCGGGATGGCCGAGGTGCTGCAACCCGCCGCCGAATAGGCTGCCGATGGGGGGAAACCGTTCCTCCCATCGCACCCGCCACATCAGAGATCTGCCACGATCGCGCGCTGTGGTGGAAGCGCTCTCCTTTTGTGCATTCCAGGCGGTCATCCTCTTTTGCGGCGGCCGGACGCGTGCCATCAATGGCGGCTCAACCGCCTGAAATGCGTAGAGGATGGCTCCGATCATGATGAAAATTTCCGCACTCGCCCTTGCCGCCGTGACCCTGATGCCGGGGCTGGCGCTGGCCCATACGGGGGCAGACGGTCACACGCACGGGTTCATGGCCGGCTTCCTGCACCCGGTGGGCGGGCTGGATCACGTCCTGGCGATGGTGCTGGTCGGGCTGCTGGCCTGGCAGATCGGACAGCGGGCGCTGTGGCTGGTGCCGGCAGCCTTCGTGGCCGTGATGGCGGCCGGTGGTGCCTTGGGCATGGCCGGGATCGCACTGCCGGCGCTGGAAGCCGGGATCGCCCTGTCGGTGGTCGTGTTCGGCGCGATGGTGGCGTTCGGCGTCCGCGCGCCGGTGGCCGTGGCGATGGGCCTCGCAGGCCTGTTCGCGATGTTCCATGGCCAAGCGCATGGGGCCGAGATGCCGGCCTCGACCAGCGCCCTAGGCTATGCGGCTGGGTTCATGCTGTCAACGGCGCTGCTGCATGCGGCTGGCATGGCGGCGGGCTTCGGCATGGGCCGGATCAGCGCGCCGGCGGTGCGGATGGCTGGCGCAGCCGCGTCGGTGGCCGGGGTCGTGCTGCTGGTCGGCGCTGTCTGAGGCTTGCCACGAATATCCGCGCGGGGGCCTGGGTTGGACCCCGCGCGCGCCTGATGGGGGATGATCCTGTCGTCCCCCGGTGGTCCGACCTCGACCGGGGGGTGATTTCCGAACCGGTCGTATTCGGGGCTGCCCAGGGCGGACAGCGGCCCGCGTCGACACGGTAAGGGTCGAAGCCCCCGCCGCAGTGGGTATCACCCTCCACCCGCCGGCATCTCTTCCCCGCCTGCCGAAAGGCCATCGCCCCCCACCAAACAGCAGAACGCCCGGGCACTGCCCGGGCGTTCTGCGTTTCAGTCACACACCGGCCAGGGCATCGCCCCAGCCGCCGTGAAGATCAGGGGAACACGGCCCGGGCCGCCAACTGCGCGGCGTCCACCACCGGGGTCGGGAACAGGAAGAAGAACGCCGTGATCAACCCCGTCGCCGCCGCCACGAAGGACAAGGCCGCCGGGCGGCGATCGAACTTCTCCCCCGCCGGGTCGAAGTACATCACCTTGATGATACGGATGTAATAGAACGACCCGACCACGCTCGCGAGGACACCAATCACCGCCAGCGTCCACAGCCCGGCCTTCACCGCCGCCAGGAACACATACAGCTTGGCGAAGAACCCAGCCATCAACGGGATGCCTGCCAGGCTGAACATGAACACGGCCAGCGCCATGGCCAGGCCCGCGTCATTGCTGGCGAGGCCGGCGAGGTCCTTGATCTCCTCGACCGCCTTCCCGTTGCGGCGCATCGACATGATGCAGGCGAAGGTGCCCGCGGTCATAAACACATACACGGCCATGTAGACGAGCACACCGCGGACCCCGTCCTCGGACCCGGCGGCGAGACCGATCAGCGCGAAGCCCATATGCCCGATCGAGGAATAGGCCATCAGCCGCTTGATGTTGGTCTGCCCGATGGCGGCCAGGGCACCCAGCGCCATGGACCCGATCGAGACGATCACGATCAGCGACTGCCAGGCCGGCAGCAAGTGCCCGAACGGAGTCGCCATCACGCGGAGCAGCAGGGCCATCGCCGCGACCTTGGGGGCCATGGCGAAGAACGCGGTCACCGGGGTCGGCGCGCCCTGGTAGACGTCGGGCGTCCACATATGGAACGGCACGGCCGAGACCTTGAACGCCAGCCCGACCAGCACGAACACCACGCCGACGATCAGGCCGGCCGAGATATTGGCCGGATTGGCCAACTGGTCGCGCAGCACGACGAAATCCATCGTGCCGGAGAACCCGTAGACCATCGACACGCCATACAGCAGCAGGCCGGAGGCCAGGCCGCTCAGGACGAAATACTTCAGCCCGGCTTCCGACGAACGGATGTCGTCCCGCGCGAAGGCGGCCAGCACATACAGCGACAGCGATTGCAACTCGAGCCCGACATACAGCGTCATCAGGTTCGAGGCCGAGACCATGATCATCATGCCGACAACGGCGAACAGCATGACGACCGGGAACTCGAACCGCCCGATCCCCTGCTTTTCGTTCCAGTCGAGCGACATCAGCGCGGCGAAGGCGGCGCCAATCAGGATCAGCAGCTTATTGAACGTGCTGAACGGATCGGTGACGAACTGGCCGTGGAAACCGGTGCCGGGCAGGCCGGTCGCGACCAGCAGGCCGGTGACTAGGAAGCCGAAGATGGTGAACATCGTCGCCAGCAGCGTGCTGTCCTGCTTGCGCAGCACGCCGAACAGCAGAACGCCCATGCCGAAGCAGGCCAGGACGATCTCGGGCAGGGCCAAGGTCCAGTTCATCAGTTGATCACCCCGGCGAGCTTCACGGCGGTTTCCATCGCCGCCTGATGGTGCTTGACCATCGCGGCCACGCTGGCCTCCCAGAAGACAGAGAAACTGGACGGGTAGATGCCCATCCACATGGTCAGCACGATCAGCGGCACGAACAGCGCCCATTCACGGGGGCTGAGGTCCATGATCGCGCGCAGGTCGTCGCGGGTGATGCGTCCGAAGACGACCCGCCGATACAGATACAGCATGTAGGCCGCGCCCAGGATCATGCCGGCGCCGCCCAGCAGAGCCAGCCAGAAGCTGACCTTGAAGGCGCCCAGGATCACCAGGAACTCACCCACGAAGCCCGCGGTGCCAGGCAGCCCGACCGAGGCCATGGTGAACAGCATGAACACGAAGGCATAGCCCGGCATGCGTTCCGCGAGGCCGCCATACCGCGCGATCTCCCGCGTATGGATCCGGTCGTAGATCACGCCCACCACAAGGAACAACGCGCCCGACACGATCCCGTGGGAGACCATCTGGAACAGCGCGCCCTGGATGCCCTGCTCATTGAAGGTGAACAGCCCGATCGTCACGATGCCCATATGGGCGACGGAGGAGTAGGCGATCAGCTTCTTCATGTCCTCCTGCGCCAGCGCCACGAGCGAGGTGTAGATCACCGCGACGACCGACAGCGTGAACATCAGGGGGGCGAAGGCGGCCGAGGCTTCCGGCAGCATCGGGATCGAGAAGCGGATGAACCCGTAGCCGCCCATCTTCAACAGCACGCCGGCCAGGATGACGGAACCGGCGGTCGGTGCCTCCACGTGTGCATCCGGCAGCCAGGTGTGGACCGGCCACATCGGCACCTTGACCGCGAAGGAGGCGAGGAAGGCCAGGAACAGCCAGGTCTGCATCTCCCGCGGGAAGGACGTCGCCATCAGCGTCGGGATATCGGTCGTGCCGGCATGCATCCACATCGCCAGGATGGCCAGCAGCATCAGGACCGAGCCGGTCAGCGTGTAGAGGAAGAACTTGACGGCCGAGTAGACCCGGCGCGGCCCGCCCCAGATGCCGATGATCAGGTACATCGGGATCAGCACGCATTCGAAGAACATGTAGAAGACGACGAAATCCAGCGCGCAGAACGTGCCGATCATCATCGTTTCCAGGATCAGGAACGCGAGCATGTACTCGCGCACCTTGGTCTGGATGCTCTCCCACGAGG
>CANJSR010000430.1 GCA_947476855.1 Acetobacteraceae bacterium | reverse complement strand
GACTGGAGCGCGATCATCGCGCCCATGTTGGTGTTCACGGAATTGAGAGCCATGGTGTCTTACCCTTGCTGTCCATGGTTTTTCATGCCCCCGCGTTTTGGCGGGCTCGATCGGTAGAATGCGGGAAAGGTCTTAATCAGGGGTTAACAGCGGGCCCCTTTCTCGCGTTCAGCCGAGGTAATTCATCAACGAAAGGTTTTTCGCTCCGGCGATGAGCTGGAACGAAAGCTGCAACTGCGCCTCCACCTGCGACAGATGCGACAGGGTGCGGGCCATATCGACGTCCTCGACCCGGCTGATCTGTCCGGTCAGCGCGACGGCGGTCTGGCCGAGTTGGGTGCGCGTGGTGGCGAGCGATGCCTCGGTGTCGCCGAACACGCCGGCGTCCGCCGACATGGCGTCGACCGCGCCGGTCAGGCTGGTGCGGGTGTTCTGCACCAGCGCGTTGAAGCCCGCGGTGTTGGCCTGCGTGCTGGACAGCGACCCGATCGTGGCCAGCGCCCGCATCAGGTCGCGCATATGCGACCCCGTCGTGACCCCGCCCAGCGACTGCACGGCGCCATTGGCCGAGGCGAGGATGCCGGTGCGGACCCGCTGGCCTGGCCCCACCTCCACCGTCGGGGCCGCCAGGGCCGAGGCCGGCTGCGACAGATACGTCGAGAACGGGGAGGTGCCGTTGGCATTCGATGACGCGATGGCCAGCGTGGCGTTCGCCGTGGCGGTGGCGCCATTCGTTCCCAGCGCGGCCACGGCGGTCGCGATCTGGGTGTAGAAGCCGGAGGACGTGATCGCCTCGGCGTTCGGCACCGGCGGGTTGCCGCTGTCCTCTCCGGCGAAGACATAGGCACCGGCGACCTGGCTGTTCAGCAGATCACCCACCTGCGCCAGCGCCGAACGCGCATCCGCGGCGATCGCATCCACGGCTTGCAGGTTGATGCCGTTCAGGCTGTTCAGCCGCGACAGCAGGTCGGCGGCGATCGTCTCGATCCCGCCGAGGGCGGTGCGCGCGACGGTCATGCGCGTCTGCGCGGCATCAATGTTGGTCTGCCATTTTTCCAGCGACGCCAGGTTCGGGCGCAGGTCCAGGGAGACCGCGGCGCCACCGCCGAGGCCAGCGAAGTCCTCGGACACCTGCCCGGTTGCCGCCTGTGCGTTCAGCCGGTCCAGGCGCTGGCGCAGTTCGGCACCCTGGCCGATCAGCGTGCCCAGCAGGCCCGCGCGGGTCGATGTCTGCGAACCCTCGATCATGGGACTGGCCCTTTCCTCAGCGCAGCGTGTTCATCAGGTCGTCGACCAGGCCCTGGATCACCGTCAGCACCCGCGCGGTCGCGCCATAGGCGGTCTGGAGCGTCAGCATCAGCGCCATCTCGGTATCCAGGTTGACCTTGCTGATGTTGGTGTGTCGCTCCGACAGGCGGTCCCGCAGAGCGGTTTCCGTCGTCTCCCGCGCCTCCGTCTCGGCCGATACATTGGCCTGCGCGACGACGACGGTGCGGGCGAAGTCATCCAAAGTCGCGGGCGCGAGGTACGGCGCGGTCAGCGTGCCGCCGGGGCCGAGGCCGGTGATCTTCGGCGCGGCATGGGCGACGCCGGGCTGGGCCTCGGCGCCGAAGGTCTGGTCCAGCACGCGGCGGATCAGGGTGGTGAAGCCGGTGGGCCCCGTGGCGGGGTTGGGCGTGAAGGCGCTGGCGCCGGACGGATCGTCGACCACGGCCCCGGTGCCGTCGCGCAGCAGGGATGGCTTCGCGATGACGGCGGCACTCACCTGGATGGTCGAGGCAAAGCCGACATAGCCCGTCTGCACCGGGGGAACGCCCGCCACCTGCGTCACGGCGGCGGGCACCGCGCCGTTGGGATCGGTGAACAGCTTCAACCCCTGCGCGTCGAAGCGCCTGGCGAGGCCGACCGCAAACTCATCGAGTTCGGCCTGGAAGGTGGGGATCGTGCGGTCGCGCAGCATGATGTCCGCACCGATCCGCCCGCCAGTCATCTGCGTGGTCACGTCCTGGCCGCGCAGGGTGATGCCGGACAGGCCACCGCCCGGGTAGTAGGTCGCGGCGTGCAGGTTGGCGGGGTCCAGGGTCAGCGCCCCGGCGGCATCCCGCGTCGGGAGGGGCAGCCCGGCTTCCGTCACGACCAGCATGCCGCCGTTGTCGCGCACCAGGGCCTTCACGCTGACCAAGCCCGCCACGGTATGCAGGGCGGCGTCGCGCTGGTTCTCCAGGTCCGTCGTGCTCAGCCCGCCCGACTTCAGCGCCACAATCCGCGCCGTCAGCGTGCCGATGGTGTCCAGGCTGGTGGTCAGTTCCTCCATCGCCACCACCGCGTCGTCATGCGCGGTCTGGCGCTGCGCCGTGTAGGTATCGCCCAGCGTGTTGATATGGCCCACCAGATCGGTCGCGGCCGCCAGCACCTGGCTCTGCTGCGCCTGCTGGGCCGGATCGCTCAGCAGCGCCGAGAACCCATCCCGCAGCACCCCCAGGCGGCTTGGCAGATCCTCCCCCTGCCCCGGCGTGCCGTGGGCGGCGTCGATCGAGCGCAGGGCCGAGCGGGTGACGGACAGGGCGGCGACGGTGCCGTCCTGGCTGAACAAAGCGGCCTGCAACGCCGTGTCGATCTTGCGCACGGACGGGCCGGAGACCACCCCCAGCCCCTGCCCGTCCGCCGTCAGGTTCTGCTGCGACCCGACCTGGCGCGCGTAGTCCGGCGTGTCGGCATTGGCGACGTTCTGCGCGATCAGCGCCAGTTGGCGGTCGATGTTCATCAGGCCGCCCGACGCGATGCGCATGGCTCCATCGAGGTTCATGGATCATGATCCTTTCAGCGACGCGGCCCGAAGCCGGTCGTTACCGCTTCATGTCGATGGTCTGCTGCAACATGTCGTCCGCCGTGGTGACCACCCGCGTATTCGCCGAATAGGCGCGCTGGGCGACGATCAGCTTGGAGAACTCGGCCGCGATATCGACGTTCGATCCCTCGACCGAACTGGTGATCAGCGTCCCCGCCCCGTTCGTGCCGGCCTGGGTCGCGAGCGGCGTACCGGACTCCAACGTGGCGGTGAAGGCCTGCCCGTTCTGGCGCTGCAACGCATCGGGGTTGTTGAACGTGACCAGCGGAACCTGGGCGATCTTGCGGATCTGGCCGTTGTCGTAGTTGACGACGACGTTGCCGTTCTGCTGCATCGATACGCCCGAGAAACTGCCGGGCGGCACCCCGTTCTGCGTCAGCCCGCGCAGGTTGTAGGTGGAGCCGGCAAACTGCGTCACGCCGCCGGTCTGGCCGTAGTTGCCAAGGTTCAGCTCGATCGTCTGCGAGACCGTGCCGAATACCGCCGTGAAGGACAGGATGGCGGCCGTGTTCTCCTCATACGGTGTCGACACGATCGTGCCGGTCGCATCGCCCAGCAGGCCGATCGTGCCCTCCGACACCGGCGATCCGCTGGCCGCGCCGAATGTCACCGTGGCCGACCCGAGATCGGTGGTCGCCGCGTCCTCGGCCGAGATCGAAACGGTCCAGGTATCGCCCGCGGTCTTCACCCACTCCAAAGCCACGGAATGGACGGTGCCGAGGGAATCATAGACGTCGATGTTGGAAGTCAGGGGGGAGTCGGTCGTCGCCGTGTCCTCGGCCGGCGTGGCCGGCAGGTTGGCGGACAGCACCACGGCCGAGGTGGCGACCGGGTTGAACACGGTCTGCGCGACCTGGATCGGTTGCAGGCTGTTCTGGTTTGGCTCCGCGGTGCCGGTCTCGATCGGCCAGCCGTTCAGGAACAGCCCGGCGCTATTGATCATGAACCCCGCCTTGTTCAACTGAAAGTCTCCCGCTCGGCTGTAGTACAATTGCGGATTGAAGGTCGGGATGTTGTTCAGTTCGCCGGTCTGCTGCGAGACCGAGAAGAACCCCTGCCCCGCGATGGCCAGGCCGAGGGGGTTGTCGGTCTGCGTGATCGTGCCCTGCACGCTGTTCACGTAGTCCGGCCTGGCGACGACGGCCCCGGGCTCATTCGTCGTCAGGCTGGACGTCGTGAGCAGGGAGATGAAGCTGGTATCAACCCGCTTGAAGCCCGCGGTCTGGCTGTTGGCGACGTTGTCGCTGATATTGCCGAAGGCATGCGATTGCGCGCCGAGGCCGCTGATCGCGCTGTTCATAGCTCCCAACAAGGACATCGTCGTATTCCCTCTGTCATGCGGCGCGGCGGGCGCCCGATGCCGGTGTCGCAGGAAGCGTGCCAGCGGGGGATTTGTCCGTGATTGCGAGGACTTGCCGGGTGGCGGGTGGATTGGCGGCGGGGCCGGTGGGCAGCTTTGCCCCGGCAGGAAATGCCGGGTGCGACCGTCGGTGCCGGGTCT
>CANJSR010000429.1 GCA_947476855.1 Acetobacteraceae bacterium | reverse complement strand
GAAGCAGTTCCGCAAGTACTACGAGGAAGCGGTCCGCCGGAAGGGCGATACCTCGGAGAACCTGATCGAAATCCTGGAGCGGCGGCTGGACGCGGTGTGCTACCGCATGAAGTTCGCGATCACCCCCTTCGCCTGCCGGCAGTTCGTGTCGCACGGTCACATCATGGTCAACGGCAAGCGGGTGAACATCCCGTCGTACCAGGTGAAGGACAATGACGTCATCGAGGTGAAGGAGAAGTCGAAGCAGCTCGCCATGGTGCTCGACGCCAGCCAGACCTCCGAGCGCGACGTGCCGGAATATGTGCAGGTCGACCACCGCGCGATGAAGGGCCAGTTCATGCGGGCCCCGAAGCTGTCCGACGTGCCCTATCCGGTGCAGATGGAACCGAACCTGGTGGTCGAGTTCTACTCGCGCTGATAGCAGACTGCCGGGGGTCCGCCCCCACACGTCGTCCCCGGCCTCGTGCCGGGGACAGACCGCCCACTGGGGCCCCACTGGGGCAAAATCCGCCCAGCCTCGACCGTCCTGCCGCCCGGTGCTACCCTGCCGTCAATCAAGCGGAGGGACCGAGCCATGCTGACCCAGGCCCAGATCGACGAATACAACGAGATCGGCGCCATCGTCGTACCGAACGTCCTGTCGCCTGCCGAGGTCCAGTCCCTGCGCGACGCGACCGATCATTTCGTCGAGGCCGCCCGCGGCGTCACCGGTCATACCGATGTCTATGACCTGGAAGACTCCCACACGCCGGAAACCCCCCGCGTGCGCCGCATCAAGGCCGCTCATCTGCACCACGCGGCCTATGCCGCCCTGGTCCGCCATCCCGGGATCATCGCCGTGCTGCAAAGCCTCTGGGGGCCGGATATCCGCTTCGACACAGCCAAGCTGAACCTGAAATGCGCTGGCTTTGGCGCGCCGGTCGAGTGGCACCAGGACTGGGCCTTCTATCCCCATACGAACGACAACCTCGCCGCCGTCGGCATCATGATCGACGACATGGCGATGGAGAACGGCCCGCTCATGATCATCCCGGGCAGCCACAAGGGCCCGACCCACGACCATCACGCCAACGGCGCCTTCTGCGGCGCCATGGACCCGGCGAACCGGGACTGCGACTACGCCTCGGCGATCCCGCTGACGGGCAAGGCGGGGTCGATCACCGTGCATCATGTCCGCGCGGTCCACGGATCGGCGCCCAATGTCTCCGACCACGACCGCCGGCTGCTGCTGTTCCAGTTCCGCGCCGCGGACTCCTGGCCGCTGCTGGGCTTCGCCAGCGGCATCGGCAAGTTCAACGACCTGATGGTGGCCGGCGAGACGCGGGAGCCTCGGATGGCGCCCGCCCCCGTCCGCCTGCCGCTGCCCCCGGCCGCGAAGCAGGGGTCGCTGTATGAAAACCAGAAGGGCATGGTGAACCGCTTCTTCGACACCCCGGCCGCGGCGCGGACGCCGGAGATGGCGAAGTGAACGACGCAACCAGCCCCGCCCGCCCGGTCGTCCCGGTCGAGCCGATCTTCGACCGCACCCCGCACCCCTTCGGCGACGGGCCGGTCAATCCGCTGATCTGCGATGCCTCGGACCACGCGCTGCGGCAGCGGACGGTGAATTTCGCCGCCAAGCGCTATGCCGACATGCTGTTCGTCAGCGGCCTGGATCGCGAAACGGCCGACCGGCATCACCGCTGGCGGGCCGCGCTGCCGCCCGCGGGCCTGGATCACCGGGACCCCCCGGATGGGTCCCAGGCGCGCCTGGCCGCCGCCGTCCGCGCGGGACATCTGTCGATACAGGTCGACGAGGACGATCGCCGCGTCACCGCCTTCTGGAATGAACCGAACCAGGCTCCGGTCTTCGGCGCCGCGATCGGCCGGCCAGGCTATGGCGGCATTCTGCTGGGGGAGCACGCGATCGCCCAGTTCGACCCCAAGCCCATCCAGCGCCATCCGCACGGGCTGGGCCACGCCTGGCCGGTCGGGGACGACGTGGCGACCTATGCCGATCCGCCTCCCTCCCTGGCGAACGCGCTGGATCATTTCTTCCGCACCTCGGCCGGCGCCTATGGCGTCCTGTTCGCCACGCCCAACCGCGTTTTATATGAGCGGTACAGCAGCTTCGGCCGACCGGACCGGGCGACGCCAAGCTGGTCGATGACCAAGGCGATCACCTGCACGCTGATCGGGCGGCTGATCCATGACGGCTGGCTCAATTCCGTCCACGATCCCGCGCCCGCCCCGCTGTGGCGCGACCCGCGGGCGATCCACCGGCTGATCACGATCGATCACCTGCTGCGGATGCGCTCGGGGATCGGCATGCCGGTCCGGCACGAGGACGGACGCATCACAATCGGGTTCGAGAACAGTGCCGTCTACCAGGACGCCGGCGATGCGTTCGAGGCGGCGCAGCGTTCCGTCGTCGCAGCCCTGCCCGGATCGGTATTCCGCTACGTCAACAGCGGGATCAACGTGCTCGGCTCGATCATCCGCGACCAGATCGCGGCGCGAGCTTTGCCGTATCATGAAACGGTCTACGGCCTGCTCGCGGACCGGCTGGGCATGGCCAGCTATCAGCACACGGCGGACATGACGGGGAACTTCATCGCCTCGGGCGCCGGCTTCGCCACACTGCGGGACTATGCCAAGTTGGGCGTGCTGTACCTGCAGGACGGCGTGTGGGATGGGCATCGCATCCTGCCGGAGGGCTGGGTCGACTACGCCCTGTCCGCCACCCATACCGGCACCAGCTACGCCGCCTGCTTCCGCACCAACACCGACGGCCTGTTCCCCGACCTGCCGGCCGACACAGCCTGGGCCTCGGGCGCGTCCGACCAGCGCATCTTCATCCTGCGGAAGCACCGGATGACCGTGGCCGTCGCCAATGAAACCGACCACCCGATGGACCTGGCCGCGCTGAACCGCGTGATCGCCACGGCCGTCGAAACACTCGTCTGAAGGAAACGACCATGACCGTCCGCAACGTCGCGCGAGAGAAACTCGAAGCCGGCCAACTCTCCCTCGGCGTCGGCGTCCGCATGACCCGCAGCGTCGAGATCGCCAAGGCCATGGCCGTGTCCGGCTTCGACTGGCTGTTCCTGGACATGGAACACGGGGTCATGTCGCTCGAAGCCTGCGCGCAGATTTCGGTCGCCGCCCTCGATGCCGGGATCGCCCCGATCGCCCGCGTGCCCTACGGCCAGTTCTCCATTGCCACCCGCGCCCTGGACAATGGCGCCATGGGCATCGTCGTTCCCCATATCGATACCGCCGCCGAAGCCCGCGAATGCGTCGAGCGGCTGAAATACCCCCCGGTCGGCCACCGCAGCATGGGCGGCATCGGCCCGCATTACGGCCTCCGCAACGCCTCGGTCGGCGACGCGGCCAAGGCCTTGAACGCCTCTAACCTGACCGTCGTGATGCTGGAAACCCCCAAGGCGATCGAGAACGCGGATGAGATCGCGGCCGTCCCGGGCGTCGATGTCCTGCTGATTGGGACCAATGACCTGTGCGCCGAAATGGGTATCCATGGCGATTTCGGCAACGATCGCGTGGCCGACGCCTACGGCAAGATGATCGCTGCCTGCAAGAAGCATAACAAATTCCCGGGCATGGCCGGCATCTACAACGAAACGATCATGCCGCGTTATATTGACATGGGCGCGCGCTTCATCCTCTCGGGCCAGGATGCCCAGTTCATGATGGCCGGCGCCACGTCGCGCACCGGCAATCTGCGGAAGATGCATGGTGGCTGACACCAACTCAGACAGAGGGCGGGCTTCGCGCGAGCGACCCGCCTGTCTTCGCCGCCCCTGATCCCGCTTCGGTCCCCTGGTCATGAACCCGTTGTGGATCCTCCGCACCGGGCGGCTGGTGCTGACCCCGGTCAACGGCGCCGACCTGCCCGACCTGCGCGCCATCAAGGCCGATCCGCGCGTCTTCGCCATCATGCTGGGGGGCGTGCGCGACCATGTCCGCACAGCCGAGGAACTGGCCGAGGACGTGACCGCCTGGGGCCGCCACGGCTTCGGCATGTGGGCAATCCGGGAAGCCGGCAACAAGGCCTTCGTCGGCATCACCGGCCTGGAAACGCGCCCCGACGGACGCGGCGTGGCGCTGCGTTTCGCGCTATGGCCGGAAGCGCAGGGCCGAGGCCTCGCCCGTGAAGCCGCCAGCGCCGCCTTGCGCTTTGGCCATGACCGCGCCGGACTGACCCGCATCGTCGCGGTGGCGCGGGAGACGAACTTCGCCTCCCGCATGGTTCTCGGCGGGATTGGGATGCGGGAGGCCCTGTGCTTCGAACAGGGCGGCCACCGGATGGTGCTTTACGAGAGCATCAGCCTGCGCTGACCAGCGCCCCGTGCCG
>CANJSR010000428.1 GCA_947476855.1 Acetobacteraceae bacterium | reverse complement strand
TTGGTCGGGTAGACGCCCATGATGGAGTTGCGGCGGGCCGAGACCTCGCCATCCCCCAGCTTCATGTAGTGCCCGCTGCGGAGGGAGGCCGTCGCCTGCCGCACATCGACCGAGATCGACTGCCGCCGCCCGGTCCGCAGCGCCCACAGGTCCTCGACGGCCAGGCCGGTCGCGCCGAGGGTGGCGGCGCCGGCGACGCCGATGCGGTAGGGCGTGGGCAGGATCGGGTCGACCCCGCCCGGGAAGGCGACGCTGTCCGACAGGGTGGTGGGCCAGCCAACGGCGGGCAGGATGGAGGCCAGGGCGTCATGTGGCGTCATCGTCGTCTCCCCTTGATTTGGGGGCAGCATGACCGGTTTCGCGGCGCTTGTCAGGCCGCCGCCGGCAACTCCCGCGGTAGCAAGGCCACCACCGCGATCGTTGCCGCCGCGGCACCGGCCAGGATCACGAACAAGGTATCGAAGCCCCAGCGCTGGTGCACGAACGCGATCAACGGCAACGCCGCCGCCAGCACGGTGAAGCTGACGACGTAGCGCACACCGTAGATACGTGCCCTGAACGGACCGGAGGCCATCTTCCCGATCATGTAGTCATTGATCGGGATTTGCCCGAACGCCCCCAGCATGAACCCGAACGCCGCCGCCAGCGCGATCGTATCGTGCAGGCCTGGCATCAGGCCGAAGAAGACCAACTGGATCGCCGCCACCGTCAGGAACACCGTCCGAGGCCCGAACTTGTCCAGCATGCTCCCCACGACCAACTGCGCCAGCGACGCGACCGAGAACACCACGAACGCGAACACCCCGACCGCCGTCGCCACATCGGCATGGATCGGCAGCCCGACGCGATCGGACCAGGCCGCCGTCTCGGCCGCGAGGCCCTGCAGGCGTTCGTCGAAGATCTTCGGCAGGGCAAACGTCGTCGACTGGAAGATGATCGAGGATATCGCCGTCGTCGCGAAGACGATCGCCGACACCCGCATCAGGATCGCCCTCCGGTCGGGGGAAATCGGCGCGGCGGCCGCGGGTGCGGCGCGGGCGGCAGTCTCGGCGGGGCGGATTTCGTCCCACTGCAAGGCCGCATAAGCAAAGCCGATCAGGATGGAAACGACTCCCGGCACGACGAAGGCCGTCCGCCAGCCGCCATTGTCGATGAAATAGCCGGTGATCAGGGCGGCGCTGGCAACGCCGAGGTTGCCGAACACGCCGTTCACCGCGATCCGCATCCCCGTGTTCCGCCACTTGCCCGTCACGATCGCCAAGCCCACCGGATGGTAGATCGCGGCGAACATCCCGATCACCAACAACCCCGCGCCGATCTGCAACGGCGTCGCGGCAAAGCTGGTCAGGATCGCCGCCAGCCCGATGCCGATGAAGAACACGACCATCATGCCATCCCGGCTCCATTTATCCGCCAGCCAGCCGGCGGGCAGGGAGAACAGGCCGAACGCCAGGAACCCCGGCGTGGCATAGGCGAGCAACTCTCCATAGCTCAGCCCCCAGTCGCGGGTGAGCGTCAGGGCGGCGACCGTGGCGAAGATCAGGGTGAACAGATGGTCCAGGAAATGGCCGGAGTTCAGCAGCAGGAAGTGCAGGCGGTCACGGTTCATGGGTCCCCCTCGGGCCGCCCTGCGCGGGGTGGCCGCTTGGTCATTTCAGGGGATGGTAGACATGGCGGGATTGCGCTGTCTTGCCAAATATCATCGCGTATCTGACAGTCCACCTCATGCGCAGCACCGACCCCGACGACTACCAGTCCGTCCCCCGGCCGCTCGGCGCCATGGCCAAGAGCTTCCCGGACGGGTTCCGCATCCAGCCGCATTCCCACCGGCGGGATCAGTTCGTCTATGCCGTCAACGGCACCATGCGCGTCCATACCGGCGCCGAGGCCTGGATCGTCCCGCCCGACCGCGCCGTCTATCTGCCCGCCGGCGTCGAGCACGCGATCGACATCCGCGGCGATGTGGAGATGCGGACGGTCTACCTGACGCAATCGGCCGCGCCAGACCTGCCAACCCAGCCGATCGTGGTAGAAGTCAGCCCCCTGCTGCGCGCTTTGATCCTGGCCCTGATCGAGGAACCCGTCCTCTACGACGAAGCCGGCCGAGGCGGCGCCATCGCTCGGCTTATCCTGTCGGAAGTCGCCCGCGCCCGGTCCCTGCCGCTGAGGGTCCCGATGCCGAGCGATCCCAGGCTGCGGCGGGTCTGTTCGGCACTGCTGGCCGATCCAGCCGACTCGCGCGGGCTGGACGACTGGGCCGTGTCCTCCGGCGCCTCCGCCCGCACCCTGGCGCGTTTGTTTGAGCAGGAGGTGGGGCTGACCTTCACTGCCTGGCGGCAATTGGCGCGGTTCCATAACGCGTTGGAGGCGCTGGTGCGGGGCGAACCCGTCGCTCGGGTGGCCGAACGCAACGGTTATCGCGGCGCGAGCGCTTTCGCCGCGGCCTTCCGCAAGGTCATGGGTGTGGCGCCATCAGCCGTGGCGCGTTCCGATTGGGATGGCGGTGGGCCCTGACGCGTTACCGCGCGGCGCCCATCACCCATGCCAGCACGCCCTTCTGCGCGTGCAGGCGGTTCTCGGCCTCATCAAAGACGACCGACCGCGGGCCATCGATGACCTCCTCGGTCACTTCCTCTCCGCGATGGGCGGGCAGGCAGTGCATGAAGATCGCGTCCGGTTCGGCCTTTGCCATCAGCGCCTGGTCGACGCGATAGGGCGCGAGCAGGTTGTGCCGGTTTTCGCTCGGGTCGTCGGACATCGACACCCAGGCATCGGTCACGACACAGCGCGCGCCGGCGACGGCGGCGGCCGGGTCGTCCAGCACCTCGATCTTCGCACCCTGGGAGCGGGCCCATTCGATGATCGCCTCGGGCGGACGCAGCGTGGGGGGGGTGGCGAGGCGCAGGGTGAAGTTGAACCGCACCGCCGCCTCGATCCAGGACCGGGCGACGTTGTTGCCATCCCCAGCCCAAGCGATGATCTGGCCGGCGATCGGGCCTCGATGCTCCTCGAACGTCAGGATATCGGCCATCAACTGGCAGGGGTGCGACTTGTCGGTCAGGCCGTTGATCACCGGCACGGTGGCATACTGCGCCAGTTCGTGCAGCTTCGATTCCTGGTCCGTCCGCAGCATGATCGCGTCGACATAGCGGGACATCACGCGCGCGGTGTCCGCCACGCTTTCCCCGCGCCCGATCTGCATGTCCTTGCTCGACAGCACGATCACGTCGCCGCCCAACTGCCGCATCCCGACCTCAAACGAAACGCGGGTGCGGGTGGACGGCTTCTCGAAGATCAGTGCCAGCGTCTTGCCGGCGAGGGGGCGGGAACTGACGCCGCCGGCGCGCTTGAAGCCGGACGCGACGTCCAGCATCTGGCGCAGGGTGGCTGTGTCGTGATCCGCCAGATCGAGAAAGTGACGCGGACCGGCGTCCCTTTCGGGAGACCGGCCCTTGTCGTCGTGTGTACGCCGGAGCGAAGCGCTCACTGTGCGGCGGCCTTTGTCGCCTCGGCCGCAACCTTGGTGGCGGCGCGACGCAGCATGGCGACGGCCTGGTCGAGATCACCCTCGGTGATGACCAGTGGCGGCGCGATGCGCAGCGTGTTCTCTCCGGCGGTGATGGCCATCAGGCCTTCGGACAGGCACGCGGCCTGCATCTGGCCGACCGGCACGCGGCACTTGATTCCGCGCAGCAGGCCCATGCCACGGGCCACTTCGAACAGGCTCGGGAACTCGGCTGCGATCTTGTCGAGTTGGGCGCCGAGCCAACGGCCCTTGCGATCGACGGATTCGAGGAAGCCCGGGGCGAGGATGATGTCCAGCACGGCGTTGCCGGCCGCACAGGCCAGCGGGTTGCCGCCATAGGTCGTGCCGTGCGTGCCGGGAACCAGCGCCTTGGCGAACTTCTCCTTGGCCAGGACGGCGCCGAGGGGGAATCCGCCGCCGATGCCCTTGGCTGAGGACATGACGTCCGGCGTGATGCCCGACCATTCATGCGCGTACAGCTTGCCGGTGCGGCCCATGCCGGTCTGCACTTCGTCCATGCCCAGGATCAGGCCGTACTCGTCGCAGACGGCGCGCAGGTCTTGCAGGAACTGCGGGTCGGCCGGACGCACGCCGCCTTCACCCTGCACGGGCTCGACGATGATGCCGCAGGTGGCCGGCCCGATCGCGTCGCGCACGGCGTTCATGTTGTTGAACGGCACCTGGTCGAAGCCATCCACCGCCGGGCCGAAACCTTCCATGTAGTGGTGGTTGCCGGTCGCGGCGAGCGTGGCCAGCGTGCGGCCATGGAACGCGCCTTCGAAGGTGATGAACCGGAAGCGCTCGGGCTTGCCGGAATCATACATCGCGCGCCGCATCATC
>CANJSR010000427.1 GCA_947476855.1 Acetobacteraceae bacterium | reverse complement strand
GTGCGGGAGGTCGTGAAGGCCGCCCGCGACCATGGCTGCTCCATGCGGATCGGGGTGAACGCGGGGTCGCTGGAAAAGCATCTGCTGGAGAAGTACGGCGAACCCAACCCGGAAGCGTTGGTTGAGAGCGCGCTGTATCACGCCAACATCCTGCAACAGCACGATTTCCACGACTTCAAGATCAGCGTGAAGGCCTCCGACGTGTTCCTGGCCGTCGCCGCCTATCAGCAACTGGCCGAGGTCTGCGACCACCCGCTGCATATCGGCATCACCGAGGCCGGTGGCCGCCGGATGGGCACGGTGAAGTCGGCGGTCGGGCTCGGCTCGCTGCTCTGGGCCGGGATCGGCGACACCGTGCGCGTGTCCCTGTCCGATGAACCCGAGGAAGAGGTCCGCGTCGGCTGGGACCTGCTCAAGACGCTCGGCATTCGCCATCGCGGGGTGAAGGTGATCTCCTGCCCGTCCTGCGCGCGCCAGGGGTTCAACGTGATCCAGACGGTGCAGACGCTGGAGGACCGGCTGGCGCATATCGAAACGCCGCTGACCCTGTCGATCATCGGCTGCGTGGTGAACGGACCCGGTGAGGCGCTGATGACCGATATCGGCGTGACCGGCGGCGGCAACGGGCGCCATATGGTCTACGCGGCCGGCAAGACCGACCACACGATCGAAGGCGCGACGATGGTCGACCACATCGTGGAACTGGTGGAGAAGAAGGCCGCCGAACTGAAGGCTGCGGCCGAGGCCGAGAAGCTGGCGGCGGAGTAGTCCGCCGCGACCAGCCCCGAAAGCGGCGACGGTGGATATCACCCCCTTGGTGAACGCCATCGACCGCCTGGCGGAAGGACTCGCCCGTCATCTGAACAAGCCGGGCGATGACCAGGTTCGCGACGGGCTGATCCAACGGCTCTCGCAGACCTATGAACTCAGCCACCGCATGCTGCGGCGGTATCTGCGGTCGGTATCAGGCTCGCCCGACCAGTTCGACCAGATGCCGTTCCAGGACCTGATCCGCACCGGTAATCAGCAAGGGCTGTTACTGAGCGACTGGCCGGCGTGGCGGCGCTTCCGGGACATTCGGGCGCGCACCAGCCACGCCTATGCGATCGCGGTTGCCACGCAGGTCGTGGCGGGCATCCCCGATTTCCTGGCCGACGCCGCGTTCCTGCGCGACCAGTTGCGGACCCGCCTGGGATGACGCTGGACCTGCGGGACGGCGAACTAGCGATCCTGCGATCCTGCCTGGGCACGCATCTCCCTTCGGACGCGCGGGCCTTCGCCTTCGGCTCCCGCGTGGATGGGTCGGCGCGCCGCTACTCCGACCTCGATGTCGCGCTGGTCTGGGACCGGCCGCTGGACTTCGACACCATGGCGGCGCTGGCCGAGGCGCTGTCCGAGTCCGACCTGCCGTTCACGGTTGACCTGGTGGATGCCGCCCTGCTCGCCCCCGCATTCCGGGCGCGCATCGCCGCGGCATGGGTGCCGCTTACCTGACCGCCGATCAGGCGGCCGAACGCACGCGGGTCATGAAGGCATCGACCTGAGAGCTCAGATCACGCGCCTGGCCCGACAGCCGCGTGGCCGACCCCAGGACCTGCTCCGCCGCCTCGTCGGTGGAGGTGACCACGACCTGTACCTGCTCCACCGTCGTGCTGACATGGGATGTGCTGCCGGCGATCGTTTCAATGCTGCGCGCGATGCCCGCGGTCGCCGCCCCTTGCTGTTCTACCGCCGCCGCGATGGCCTCGGCGATCGCGCTGATCTCATCGATCGTGCGGACGATGCCGCTGATCGCGGCCTCCACCTCTCCGGTCACGGTCTGAATCAGGGTGACCTTGCCGCTGATCTCCCCGGTCGCGTGCGCGGTCTGGGTGGCGAGCGTCTTGACCTCCGAGGCAACGACCGCGAACCCCTTGCCGGCCTCTCCGGCGCGGGCGGCCTCGATCGTCGCGTTCAGCGCCAGCAGGTTGGTCTGCGCGGCGATGCCCGAGATCAGGTGCACGACATCGCCGATCTGGCGGGCGCTCTCGGCCAGGTCGCGGACGGTCCCGTCCGTGCGCCGAGCGTCGTCGACCGCCCGGTTCGCGATGGCGGTGGAGTGGGTGACCTGGCGGCTGATCTCGTGGATCGAGGCGCTGAGTTCCTCGGCCGCCGCGGACACCGTCTGCACCTCGGTGCTGACCTCCTCGGCCGAGGTTGCCACGGTGGCGGTCTGTTGACGGGTCTGGTGGGACGCGTCGATCAGGTTGTTGGCGGTGCCCTCCAGCGCGCCGGACGCGCTGGTCAACTGCGTGATCAGATCGCCGACCTTGGTTTCAAACACGGCGCAGGCCTCGGTCACCATCACGCCCCGGCGGGCGACGGCCTGCTGTTCGGCGAGTTCGGCCTCGGCCCTGCGGCGGGCCTCGATCGCGTTATGGCGCAGGACCGAAAGGGCCTCGGCCATCTGTCCCAGTTCATCGCGGACGGCCAGCGTGGGCATCGCCGCCTCCGAGCCCTGGGCGAGGCCGCGGATCGCCTCCGTCAGGGTTCGCAGCGGCGCGACGACCCGGCGGCTGACCATGCGGAAGGCGAAGGCCGTCACACCCAGGCAGGCGAGCAGGATCGCTAGGTTGATCCCCAGCCGCAGTTGGGCATCCGCCGCGATCGCATCCGTGCGCCGGCTGGCGGACTGTGCGGCGACGCGGGCGACCGTATCCTCGGCCACCGCCATCTTGGCGCCCCGGATCAGGAATTCGGTGTTGGTGATCGTCACTGGCAGTCCGTCCGTCAGATCGGCGCCGATTTTTTCGAAGAAGGCGCCGAGTTCGTCCTTGTAGCCGTTATAGGACGTGGCAAAGGCCGCGCTGATGGCCGGGTCCATGCCGGGTGTCTGGATGATTGCGGTCAGCGCCGCCCAGGTCGCAACGGCGCCACCGTGGAGTTCGGCCATCGCGCGCATCTGTTGCGGGTTTCGCTGCCCACCATTGACGATGATCGCCAGGCTGACGCGGAAATTGCCGCCCAGGTTGCGGGCGCGCCAGCCCAGGTCGCGGATCGTCAGCGCGCGGTCGACTTCGGGATCATGGCCACGCACGCGGTTCGACAACGTGTCGATCAGCTTCGACAGGTCGTTGATGACGCCGGTCAGGGTCTTGATCATGCCGGGGGCCACTGCCTTTCCGGCCTCCGTGCCCAGGACGCGGGCGATGTCGGCGCGGGTGCTGGCCACGGTGCTTCGCAGCGCCGTGAGTTCCTGGCCCAGCGTCGCGTCGTTGGCCAGGGTGAGCATGGCCTCGGCCAGTCCGGCATCCCACTTCTCCTTCGCCTGGCCGATCGAGGCGCTGTCCGCGGAAGACGGCGGCTTGCCGGTGAGCAGCACGCTGTAGGTTGCGCCCGACTCGAACTTCAGGTTCTGCATCGCTTGGAACAGGGCCGTGGCAGCCGCGGTGTTATGGTGCATGGCCCGGGCCGAGGCATCGGTGCGGAAGGCCGACCAGACCCCGGTCGCGCTGAAACACAGGACCGACAGCGCCAGCAGGCTGAACAGCAGTAGAAGGGCACGGGTGATCGAGCGTTGGCTGGTGGCGGGGCGATCGGACGGCATGGGGCTGGCTCCTGCGGACCGTCGCAGGCTGCCATCGAAAGCCTAAGAAACCGTTAACCCGGACCGGTTTGCAGCGGGCGCGCGAAGCTGAGCTCGTGGCCGTCGGGGTCGCGGATATGGAAGAAGCGTTCGCCCCAGGGGGCGTCGCGGGCTTCGGCCTCGGGTTTGTAGCCGGCGGCCACGGCCCGCGCGTGGCACGCGTCCACGTCATCAACATGGAAGATCGCGCGGCCCCACCCGGTTTCCGGCCTGGCGGGGCCGTTGGTGGTCAGGTTCAGGTAGCTCGTGCCGACGAAGAAGCTGGTGAACGCGGCCTCGGGGCCGCCGTAATGCAGGCGGAACCCCATTTTCTCGTAGAAGGTCACCGACCGCGCCATATCCGCGGTGAACAGCGTCAAGGCACTGATCGAGCGGATCATGCGGTCTTCGCCGCAGTCAGGCCGAGTTCCTGTGTCATCGCCTCCCGCATGATGAATTTCTGCATCTTTCCTGTGACCGTCATCGGAAACTCATCCACGAACTTGATGTAGCGCGGCACTTTGTAGTGCGCGATCTGGTCCTTGCAGAACGCCTTGATCTCATCCGGCGTCGCGCCCTGGCCGGCGCGGAGCTTGATCCAGGCGCAGAGTTCCTCCCCAAAGCGCTGGTCGGGCACGCCGAAGACCTGGACGTCCTGGATCGCTGGGTGGCGATACAGGTATTCCTCGATCTCTCTTGGATAGATGTTCTCTCCGCCGCGGATTACCATGTCCTTGATGCGGCCGACGATGTTGCAGTAGCC
>CANJSR010000426.1 GCA_947476855.1 Acetobacteraceae bacterium | reverse complement strand
CGTCACCCAACCTGATCGCCTCATCCCTCGCCCGCCGCACGACCAATACGGCGATCTGCGTGATGGGCAATTCGCTCGCGCTGTACAACCCGCCGACGCGCGTGGCCGAAGAATTCGCGATGATCGACTGCATCTCGGGCGGCCGGCTGATCGCGGGCTTCCCCGTCGGCACGCCGATGGACGATTGCTACGCCTATGGCACGAACCCGAGCCAGCTCCGCGATCGTTACTATGAGGCGCATGACCTCGTGATGCGCGCCTGGACCGACAAGGACACATTCGCCTTCAACGGCCGCTTCAACCAGCAGCGCTATGTGAACATCTGGCCCCGCCCGGTGCAGACCCCGCACCCGCCCGTCTGGATCCCCGGCGGCGGCTCGGTTGAGACGTGGCAGTGGTGCGCCCAGATGGACTACGTCTACGCCTACCTGTCCTATTTCGGCTACAAGGACGGCAAGGAAACGATGGACGGGTTCTGGCGCGAAATGGCGCGCATCGGCAAGGACCGCAACCCGAACCGCGCCGCCTTCCTGCAATTCGTGGGCGTCGCCGAGACGCGCGAAAAGGCGCTCGAACTTTATCGCGAGCCGGCCGAGTATTTCTACGGCCGCTGCCTGTTCACCGATCCGATGTGGGCCTCCCCCCCCGGCTACGTGACGGAGGCGACGCAGCGCGCCGGCCTCACCAGCCAGGTGGGACGCGCGGCGACCCAAAGCGCCCGCACCCAGGCCCGGGCGACAGAAATGGCCGACATCGTCGACAAGGGCTACATCATTGTCGGTTCTCCCGATGAGGTCGTGGAGCAACTGACGGAAGTCGCGACCGAACTGAACGTCGCCCACCTGATGCTGCTGTTGCAGTTCGGGAACATGAGCAAGGGGCTGGCGAAGTACAACACCAAGCTGTTCGCGGAAAAGGTGATGCCCAGGCTGAAGCCGCTGTTCGCCGAGTGGGAGGACAAGTGGTGGCCGCAGCCGATGGACACGTCTGGACGCGCGGAAGTTCCCGCCTTCAACCCCTCCCTCGCCGCGGAATAGCCCCATCCGCTTCCGAGGCAAGCGGCTCGGCCTTGCCCTGTGGGCAACCGAGCCGGTCCCCGTCATGGCGGAACACGCGGCGCTGGCGGAGCGGATCGGCTTCGACAGCGTCTGGGTGATCGATTCGCAGTTGCTGTGCCGCGATGTCTTCGTGACGCTGACAGCGATCCTGTCACGCACGACGACGTTGCGGGCGGCGACCGGCGTGACCCAGCCGATGACGCGCCATCCCAGCGTCGTCGCCGGCGCGATGGCCAGCTTGGCCGAACTCTCCGGCGGACGCGCGATCCTTGGCGTCGGCACGGGGTTCTCGTCGCTGGGCACGATCGGGAAGCCCCAGGCGCGGATCGCGGATGTGGAGGCATTCGTCACCACGACCCGCGCGCTACTCGCCGGCCAGATCGCGACCTTCGACGCGGGCGTTCAAGGCCGCCTGTCCTGGGTCAATGAACCGACCAACGTGCCGATCGTGATCGCCGCCTCGAGCCCCCGGATCACGGGCCTGGCGGGGCGCATCGCCGATGGCGTGATCGTCCACCAGGGCGTCGCCTCGGCCGCCATCGATCGGGCGATGGGCTGGCTGGACGGGAAGCCCGAAGTGTCCTGCTGGGCGCCCTACAGCCTCGCCCCCACCCGGGCCGAGGCCTACGACCACGTCCGCCCCCGCGTCGCCAGCGCGCTCGCCACCGCTCGGCTGGACTGGTTTGACGGCGCCGACCGGGACGCCGTCGCTCGCCTGAAAGCCGCCTACGACATCGCCGGCCACGCCAGTTCGGCCCCCGACCACGCCGCCTTGGTGCCCGACCGGCTGATCCCCGACTACGCCCTGGCCGGCGATCCGGCCGAGGTCCGCGACAACCTGGCCCGCCTGCTGGATCATCCGGCAATCGACCGCGTCATCCTGACCCCGCACGTCACCGGCCCCGTGCCGGACATCCTGCGGGATTTTGAGAAACACGTACTGGCCCGCCTGTAACACCAGCCGGGCTTGGCGATGACCCTCGCGGTCTCCACCCCGTCGTGGTGGCACTGCCCAAAGGCCCAACGTCCAGGCATCCAACGACAAAAGACCAACCGCAAACGGAGGAAAACCAACATGAAACGCCGTCATTTCCTGCAAGCATCAGGCGCCGCCGCCGCGACCCTGGCCGCGCCACAGGTCAACGCCCAGACCGCCCGCGCCAAGACCCTGCGCGTCGTGCCGCTGACCGCGTTGTTTTCACTCGATACGGTGTTCAACACCTCCCTCGTGACAACCAACCACGGCTTCGCGGTCTATGACACGCTGTTCGGCCTGAACAACAAGCGCGAGATCAAGCCGCAGATGGCCGAGGGCCACGCCGTCTCCGACGACGGCCGCGTCTATACGATCCGCCTGCGCGAAGGCCTGAAGTTCCACAACGGCGAACCCGTCCGCGCGCAGGACTGCATCCAGAGCCTCAGGCGCTGGGCCGGCCGCGAGACCTTCGGCCAGACCGTCGCGCAGTTCGTCGATGTCTGGGGCGTCAAGGACGACCGCACGCTGGAAATCAAGCTGACCCGCCCGGTTCCGATCTTCCTGGAAGCGATCGGCCGCGGCAGTGCCTCGGTCCCCTTCATCATGCCCGAGCACATCGCCAAGACGGACCCGTTTAAGCAGATCACGGAAGCCATCGGCTCCGGCCCGTTCAAGTGGCTGCCTGGGGAGTTCTCGCCCGGCAGCTTCGCTGCCTATGCCAGGAACACAGACTACGTGCCGCGGTCGGAGCCTGCGGAATGGTCCTCGGGCGGCAAGGTCGCGCATTTCGACCGCGTGGAATGGCGCGCGATCCCCGAACCCGCGACGGCCGCCGCCGCCCTGCTGGCGGGGGAGATCGACTGGTATGAACAGGTGCAGCCCGACCTGATCCCGCAGCTGCGGCGCGGCGACGTGACGATCGGCAGTGCCAACCCGACCGGCTTCAACGGCATCCTGCGCTTCAACCACCTCCAGGCCCCGTTCAACAACGTGAAGCTGCGGCGCGCGGTCATGATGGCGGTGAACCAGTCGGACTATATGGCCTCGATCACCGGCAACGACCCGACCGCCTTCAACGACTGCAAGGCGATGTTCCCCTGCGGCACCGCCTATGGCCTGGAAACCGGCAAGGCGCTGATGGGCGGCGACCTCGCCCGCGCCAAGGCGATGGTCAAGGAATCGGGCTACAACAACGAGAAGATCGTGATCCTCAGCCCCGCCGACGTGCCCACGATCGGGCCGATGGGCGATGTCACCTATGACCTGCTCAAGCAGATGGGGCTGAACGTCGAACTCGCCGCGGTCGACTGGGCCACGCTGACGCAGCGGCGGGCGAGCAAGGAACCCGTCGAAAAGGGCGGCTGGTCGATCTTCCACACCTGGTCGCCATCGCTGATCATCAGCACGCCGGTCGAGCATTTCCCGATGCGCGGCCTGGGCGCCAAGGGCTGGGCCGGCTGGTATGAGGACGAGGCGATGGAGACGATGACCCGCGACTGGACGGTGGCCACGTCAGCCGCCGACCAGACCCGCATCGCCGCAGAAATCCAGGCCCGCGCCTTCGAGCAGGTGCCCTACGTGCTGTGCGGCCAGTTCCAGATCCGCACCGCCTACCGGAAATACCTGACCGGGCTGATCGAGGGCGGTGCGGCCTATATGTGGAACATCCGCCGGACCTGACTACGGCCGCTGCAACGTGCCGCCGGAGGGAGGCGCCAAGGGCGTCCCCTTCGGGGCACTGAGCGGCGCCTGTTCCACCGCCGTCGGCGCCGCCGTCGCCTCGACCAGGAATTCCTTCAGGTTGCGCCGGATCTGGAATTCCAGCTCGACATTCATCTGGTCCATCATGGACTTCACAAGCTGGTAGAGCTGTGACCGCATCGAGCCGCTGCCGCCGGTTTCCCGCCGGGACACCCGCGCCTCAATGAAGCCGCCGCGCTCCCCCGTCTCCCGGTAGAGCGACACGGTGACCGCCATGGATGCCACGATCGCGCCATCCCGCTTGATCAAGGACGCGTCCTGGATCGCCATGACCGCCCGCCCGGCATTGCCGAAGGGCCGCAGCCGGTCTTCCCCCATCGTCTTCAGCGCGTCGGCCGGCCGCACCGGGGCCTGCGGCGTCAGGTCGCCGCCGCCGGACGGCACGAACCGCTGCTCGATATCCACGGTCAGCACATTGAGCTGGATCGGCGGCAGGTAGTCCCAGCGCAGCGGATCGTAGGTCGTCTGGTCGGGCGCCCCGCAGGCCGCGAAGGCCAGGGGCAGCAGCAGGGACGAGCGGCGGGTCAGGCGCGAAACACTCATGTGGGGCTCCGGTCGGACGCGGCGGAGCCAT
>CANJSR010000425.1 GCA_947476855.1 Acetobacteraceae bacterium | reverse complement strand
GACGGCAAGCTGCAGGAAATCACCTACGATTCCGCCAAGAGCGACGGGCCGAAGAAAAAGGGCATCGCCTTTGAATCGGCGGCCGTCGGCGGCTGGACCGGCATCACCGACAAGTACTGGCTCGCGGCCCTGATCCCCGACCAGCAGATGCCGTCCAAGATCTTCTTCCGCTACCTCGGTGAGAACGGCGACCACTTCCAGGTCGACACCATCACGCAGGACCCGCAGGTCACGCCCGCGGGTGGAGAAGCCACGCTTGCGTCCCATCTGTTCGCCGGCGCCAAGCAGGTCTATCTGCTCGACCACTATCAGGCGCAGCTCAATCTGCCGAACTTCGACAAGGCGGTCGACTTCGGCTGGTTCTACTTCCTGACCAAGCCGATCTTCTCGGCCATCCACTACCTGAACAACCTGCTGGGCAATTTCGGCCTCGCGATCATGCTGTTCACCGTGGCCGTGAAGCTCGTGTTCTTCCCGCTGGCCAACTACTCCTACCGCTCCATGAGCAAGATGAAGCTGCTCGCGCCGAAAATGCAGGAGATGCGGGAGCGGCTGAAGGACAACCCGCAGGAAATGCAGCGGGAAATGATGGCGATGTACCGGGCTGAGAAGGTCAACCCGGCATCGGGCTGCCTGCCCATCCTGGTGCAGATCCCGGTCTTCTTCGCGCTGTATAAGGTGCTGTTCGTCACCATCGAAATGCGCCAGGCACCGTTCTTCGGCTGGATCAAGGATCTGTCGCAGGTCGACCCGACGAACGTGTTCAACCTGTTCGGCCTGATCCCCTACGACCCCATGATGCTGCCGCTGATCGGCCCGATGCTGCACATGGGCGCATGGCCGCTGATCATGGGCGTCACCATGTATCTGCAGCAGAAGCTGAACCCGCCGCCGCCCGACCCCATCCAGGCCAAGCTGTTCCAGTTCATGCCCATCATCTTCACCTTCATGCTGGCAGGCTTCCCGGCGGGGCTGGTCATCTACTGGAGCTGGAACAACCTTCTCTCGATCGGACAACAATGGCTGATCATGCGCCAGACCACATTGACGAAGCCGAAGGGCACCTGACCGAGGAAGCACTGGAAGCCGGCCGCAAACTGTTTGCGGCCGAGTGCCAGTTCTTCTTCGGTGCCCAGAAACTCGAACAGGTCCCCCCGCCCGAGGGGGTCGAGATCGCCTTCGCCGGACGATCCAATGTCGGCAAATCCTCCCTGCTGAACGCGCTGACGGGCCGCAAGGCGCTGGCCCGGGCGTCGTCCGAGCCAGGCCGCACCAAGCAGTTGAACTTCTTCGACCTCGGCGGGCGGCTGGTCCTGGTGGACATGCCAGGCTACGGCTACGCCCGCGCGGCCAAGGAGGTGAAGGCCGACTGGCAGGGGATGATGTTCGAATACCTGCGCGGCCGCCCCACGCTGCGCCGGGTGCTGCTGCTCCTGGACGCGCGGGTCGAGTTCAAGGAATCGGACATCGCGATCATGGACCTGCTGGATCGCGCCGCCGTGACCTACCAGCTCGTGCTGACGAAAGCCGACGCACTGACGCCGGCGGCGATGGCGCGCAAGCTGCAATCCACACAGGCTCTGGTCCGCGTCCATGCCGCCGCCCACCCGCTGGTGTTCGTGACCAGCGCGGAAGACATGCGTGGGATAGCCGAACTGCGATCCGAGCTCACGTTGCTGGCGGAGTAGGCATGGAGCCGAGGCCCATCCCTTCCCTCGCACCCCGCCCCGTCCTATAGCCGGCGTTCCGTCATCTCCGGAGGCATCGTCATGGCCATCACCGCCGCAAGCTGGGACCCCGCGCAATATCTCCGCTTCGCTGGTGAGCGTTTGCGCCCCGCCATCGACCTGATGGGGCGTGTGCCCTTGGCGAGCGCCGCCCGGGTGGTCGATCTCGGCTGCGGCACCGGCAACGTCACCGCCATCCTGCGGGAGCGTTTTCCCGACGCGGATGTGCTGGGCGTCGACGGCTCCGACGACATGCTGGCCAAGGCGCGGGCCAGCGTGCCCGGCGCGACGTTCGAGGCCGCGGATTTCGGCACCTGGACACCCGCGACACCGCCTGACCTGATCTACTCGAACGCCGCCCTGCACTGGTCCGGCGATCATGAGACTCTGTTTCCCCGCCTGGTGTCGCTGCTGGCGCCCGGCGGCGTGCTGGCCGTGCAGATGCCGGCCATGCACAACGAGCCCCTGCGGGCCTTGCAGAATGAGGTCGCGGCCAAGGGCCCCTGGGCACCGCTTCTGGCCGATGCCGGCTTCGCGCGCGGCCTGCTGTCGGTGGGGGAGTATTACGACATGCTCCGCCCCCGCTTCGCCGAACTGGACATGTGGGAGACGATCTACCTGCACGTCCTGCAAGGGCCGGACGCGGTGACCGAATGGGCCGCGGGCAGCAGCCTGCGTCCGTTCCTGGACAAGCTGCCGCCGGGATTGCGGGAGGAGTATCGCGCCGCCTATTCAGCCGCGCTCGCCCCGCATTATCCGCGGCGGAAGGACGGCACGACGCTGCTGCCGTTCCGCCGCCTGTTCATCGTCGGCCGTGTCGCCTAGAGCGCGTTCAACCTGACGGGAGACGGAGAACGCGCTCCAGATCATTGTTTGATCGCATGATTCACGGCCTGTGACGTTGCCGCTCAGGCGGATCATGCTCAGACCGGCTCGGTATCCAGCGCATACCCCGCCGCGCGGACCGTGCGCACAAGGTCGAGTTCGTTCTCTCCGTTGATCGCCTTCCGCAGCCGGCGGATATGCACGTCGACGGTGCGCGGCTCGACATGGATGTCCCGGCCCCAGACGGCGTCCAGCAACTCCTCCCGCGTGAAGACACGCCTGGGATGGCGCATGAAGTAGGCCAGCAGGCGGAACTCGGTCGGGCCCAGGTGTACGCGGCGGCCGTTGCGGACGGTGCGGTGTTCGGCCAGGTCGATCTCGATGTCATGGAAGGAGAGTTGGCCCTTCCCGGTCGTGCCGCCCGAGCGGCGGAGCAGCGCCCGCATCCGCGCCAGCAGCGACTCGATATTGAACGGCTTGGTGATGTAGTCGTCCGCCCCGGTGTTCAGGCCGCGCACCGCGTCCTGGTCGTCCGCGCGCGCCGTCAGCATGATCACCGGCAGGTCGGCGGTATGGGGGTTGCGGCGGACCTGCCGGCAGACCTCGATGCCCGACATGATCGGCAGCATCCAGTCCAGCAGCACCAGGTCGGGGCGGGACTCGGCGATGCGGGTCAGGGCTTCACCGCCATCCCCGGCCTCATCGACGCGGAAGCCCTGCTTTTCCAGGTTGTAGCGCAGCATGGTCGCGACCGCGGGTTCATCCTCGACGACCAGGATCAGGGGCTTGGACGGTTCGGCGGCACCATCGGTCATGGCGCGTCTCTCCTGCGACGGTTGGATGAAGCTCATTCCGGCGGCCTGACGACGGCATAGGCGGAGTTATCCGATTTCGGCCGAGCGTCGGTGAGGACCTGGCCGGTGACGGCGTAGTGGATGGTTTCGGCGATGTTGGTCGCGTGATCGCCGATCCGTTCCAGGTTCTTGGCGATGAACAGCAGATGCGCGCAGGAGGTGATGTTGCGCGGGTCTTCCATCATGTAGGTGATCAGTTCGCGGAACACCGTGTTGTAGACGTCATCGATGCGGGCGTCGGACTTCCACACCGCGATCGCCTGCTCGGTGTCGTTGTTGCCGATCGCGTCGATGATCGCCTTCAACTGCGCCTGGACCAGTTGCAGCATATGGGCCAGCCCGCTGAAGGAGTATCCCATCGGGTACTGGGCCAGCACGATGCTGCGCTTGGCGACGTTGGCGGCATAGTCGCCGATCCGCTCCAGATCGCCGGTCATCTTCAGGGCGGCGACGATGTGGCGCAGGTCGGCCGCCATCGGCTGGCGCAGCGCCAGCAGGCGGATGACGAACTGCTCGATGTCGTGTTCCAACGCGTCGACCTTCACGTCATCCTCCACCGCGCGGGTGGCGGCGGCGGCGTCGCGTTGCAGGATGGCCTGCGTGGCCAGAGACACCTGTGTTTCCACCATGCCGCCCATTTCGGTGATCATGGCGCGCAGGCGCTTGAGTTCGTTGTCGAAGCTGCGGACGACGTGGTCCGGTTGGTCGCTCATGGTCCGGTTTCCCTTCAAGGATCAGCCGAAGCGGCCGGTGACGTATTCCTGGGTGCGCTTTTCGCGCGGGGCGGTGAATAACTGCGCGGCGGGCGCGCATTCGACCATTTCCCCCAGGTAGAAGAACGCGACCTGATCGGCGCAGCGGGCGGCCTGCTGCATGTTGTGGGTCACGATCGCGATGGTGAAATCCGATTTCAGCTCGTCGATCAGTTCCTCGATCTTCAGCGTGCTGATGGGATCGAGCGCGCTGGTCGGTTCATCG
>CANJSR010000424.1 GCA_947476855.1 Acetobacteraceae bacterium | reverse complement strand
TGCACCGCGTATTCGAACTTCATGCCCAGGCGCGCGCCGTCGCCCAGCAGGCGGCGGAACTGCGGCAGGTCCTCGGGCGTGGAGATCAGCATCATCTCCCGGATGCCGGCCAGCATCAGGGTGGACAGCGGATAGTAGACCATCGGCTTGTCATAGACCGGCAGCAACTGCTTCGACGCCGCGAGGGTCATCGGGTGCAGGCGGGTGCCGGAGCCTCCGGCGAGGAGAATACCCTTCATCGTGCGGTCCCCACGGGCGTTGTACCCAGGCGCTGGCCGGCATAGCGGGCGGCACGCACCCCCTCCCACCAGGCGCGGTTGGCGAGATACCAGTCGATTGTCAGTGCCAGACCGGTTTCGAAATCATGCGGTGCCTTCCAGTCCAGCGCGGCTTCCGTCCGGCTGGGGTCGATTTCGTAACGGAAATCGTGCCCGGGGCGGTCGCTGACGAAGCGGATCAGGCGTTCGCGCGGGCCAGCCGGATCAGGGCTGACCCGATCGAGATGGGCGCAGATCGCCTTGACCACCTGAAGGTTGGTGCGCGGCTGGCGGCCGCCGATGGCATAGGTTTCCCCGACCTTCCCGGCTTCGAGCACCCGCACCAGCGCGGCGGCGTGGTCGTCCACATACAGCCAGTCGCGGACGTTGGACCCATCGCCGTAGACGGGCAGTTCCTTGCCCTCCAGCGCATTCAGCGTGACGAGGGGGATCAGCTTCTCGGGGAACTGCCACAGCCCGTAATTGTTGCAGGTGTTGCTGACCACCGTTGGCAGCCCATAGGTGTGGTGCCAGGCGCGGACCAGGTGGTCGGACGCGGCCTTGGTCGCCGAATAGGGGCTGCGCGGGTCATAGGCCGTCGTCTCGGTGAACGGCGGGTCGCCGTGTTCGAGCGCGCCGAACACCTCATCCGTGGAGACGTGATGGAAGCGGAAGCGGGCCTTTCGTTCCGCTGACAGGCCCGTGTAGTGGCGGCGCACGGCCTCCAGCAAAGTGAATGTGCCGACGACATTGGTCTGCACGAAGTCGGACGGTCCATCGATGGAACGGTCGACATGGCTTTCGGCGGCCAGGTGCATGACGGCGTCGGGATCGTGCGCTTCAAGAACTTCCCGCATCGCCCGCCCATCGGCGATATCCGCCTTGATCAGGATATGGCGCGGGTCGGAGCGCGCCTGCTCCAGCGCTTCCTCCGACGCGGCGTAGGTCATCTTGTCGACGTTCACCACCACGTGGTTCGTGTGGCGGATCATGTTGCGCACCACGGCGGAACCGATGAATCCACATCCACCAGTCAGCAATACCTTCATCGGCTGGTCAGCCCTTTCATCGGATCGAAATGCGCGCGGCGATGGGACGTATCATTTTGCGCCGCCCAATCTCAATAACTTATTAGCAGCCAACCGCCTCCGCCCACCACCAACGCTCACGGCCGAGCGAGGAGCCATCCGCCCCAGGTGAAGGCGAGACAGAGCGCGACCGAGCCCATCATATAGCCAAGGGCCATCGCCATTTCACCCGTCTGGATCAATTCCAGCGTCTGCAGGCTGAATGCCGAGAAGGTGGTGAAGCCGCCGCAGAACCCGGTCATCAGGAGGATGCGGATGCTGGGATGCCAGCCGAGACGCTCGGGCGTCAGGGTCAGCCCGGCCACCAACCCGATGATGAAGGACCCCAGGATGTTGATCAGCAGCGTCCCCCAGGGAAAGCGCGGCCCGGTCAGCGCCGCCATGACCCCGGTCAGCCAGAACCGCGTGACGCTGCCGAACGCGCCGCCGACGGCGACGGCCAGATATGCGCTTGCGACAGAGCTCATGACGGCACGGCCTTCCGGGATTGTTTGGAGAGCATAGCGGCGGCTTCCCGAAACGTCAGGCCGGGGGATGGCAACGCGCACGGGAGCCGGGGGACTGGCGTAGTTATCATAACGCAGCTTATGATGAGCGAAATGGCGAATGGACCCGACCGCGTGCCGCGGTTCCACCGAGACCTCCTGTTCCTGCTCCATGACGTCGCACGCCTGCTGCATGTCGACGCGGACAAGCGCGCGCGGTCGCACGGTATGACCCGGGCGCAGTGGGGCATCCTGATCTGGCTTGAACGGCAGCCTGGCATCTCCCAGAAGGAACTGGCGGAACTGCTGGAGGTCGAGCCAATCACCGTGGCCCGCCTGATCGACCGCCTGCAGACCCGCGGCATGGTGGAACGCCGGCCCGACCCAAGGGACCGGCGCATCTGGCGCCTGCATCTTCTGCCGCCGGCCCATGGCGTCCTGCGGGAAATCTCCGAACAGCGCGCCGAGATGACCCGCGTGGTCTCCCAAGGCATCGAGGACGATACGTTGGATATGATGATCGAGACCCTGTTGCGTATGAAATCCACGATGGCCCACGACTCCCACGCCGCTCGGCGGGCAGCGCCGCCGACCGAAGCCCCGACGCGGGAGACGGTCTGATGTCCCAGACCACCACCGCCGCCGGTGACGCGCCCCGCGTGAAGGACCGTGCCTCCGACACACCCGGCCGCAGCCGAGGCTCCATCAAGCGCATCCTGCGCCCGCTGCTGACGATCGGCGGCGTCCTGATCGTGGTCGTCGCGTCGGGGGCCTACTGGCTCTATGGTGGCCGCTACGTGTCGGTGGACAACGCCTATGTCCGGGCCGCCAAGGAAGTGATCGCCACCGATGTCTCGGGCATCGTGAAGGAGATCCTGGTCCGCGAAGGCCAGGTCGTCCAGAAGGGCGACGTGCTGCTCCGCCTGGAACCCCGCCCGTTCGAGATCGCGCTGGCCGGCGCCACGGCCGCGCGGAACGGGACGGTCTCCAGCCTCAACGCCATGAAGCTCGAATACAAGCGGATGCTGCGTGAGGTCGAGGTCAAGCAGGCCCAGGTCGAGGCCGACCAGGCCAACAACGACCGCATGTCCGGCCTGGTCCGCTCGGGCGGCGTGACGCGGGCCGAGTTCGACAACATGCGCTTCCAGCTTGCCGCCAACCGGCAGTCCCTGGAGGCGCTGAAGGTCGCCGCCGAGGTCCAGCTTGCCCGCCTGGGGGGTGATCCGGAGGTGAATGTCCGCACCATGTCGGATTACCTCCAGGCCCAGGCCCGCGTGGATGAGGCGCAGCGCCAGTTGGACCACACGGTGATGCGCGCCGCCTTCGCCGGGGTCGTCACGCAGGTCGACAGCGTCCAGCCCGGCATGTACCTCGCCGCCGCGACGGCCGCCTTCGGGCTGGTGTCCCGGGAACGCATCTGGATCGAGGCGAACCCCAAGGAAACCGAACTGACCCATGTCCGGCCCGGGAATCCGGTGACGATCACGGTCGACACCTATCCGGGCCGCCGCTGGACCGGCGCCGTGGAGAGCATCGCGCCCAACAGCGGGTCGGAGTTCTCGATCCTGCCGGCGCAGAACACCTCGGGCAACTGGGTGAAGGTCGTCCAACGTATCCCGGTCCGCATCCGGATCGACCGCAAGGAAGGCGACCCCGACCTGCGATCGGGCATGAGCGTGGTGGCCGAGATCGACACCGGGCACCAGCGTCATATCCGCGACCTGTTCCACTTCTGACCGGTCGGTGCCGGCCGAGGGTCCCCGCCGGCGGCTGCTGATCGTCCACCACTCCCTGACCGGCGGCGCCCGCCAGATGGCGTGGGCGGCGCTGGCCGGCGCGCGGGCCGAGGACGCGGTCATCACCACGATCCTGGCGGCCCGGGACGCGGATGCGACGGACGTGCTGGCCGCCGACGGCTATCTGTTCGCCTGCCCCGAGAACCTGGCGAGCATGGCCGGGGTCATGAAGGACTTCTTCGACCGCTGCTATTACCCGGCCCTGGATCGGCTCAACGGCCGGCCCTATGCCGCCATGATCTGCGCCGGCAGCGACGGGGAGGGGGCCGCCCGCCAGATCGCCCGGATCGCGACCGGCTGGCGACTGCGCGTCGTGGCCGATCCTCTGATCATATGCACCCATGCCCAGACGCCGGAGGCGATCCTGGCGCCGAAGGTGATCCCGCCGGCCGACCTGGCGCGGTGCGAGGACCTCGGTTCGGCCCTCGCGGCCGGGCTGGCGATGGGGGTCTTCTAGCCGCCCGCGCGCTTGACACGGCGTGCCGCCTGCCCGTTCATCCCCCCTCAGACGACAGGGGGAGGCAGCCCGGACGGGCGGACGATGGCACAAAAAAGCAAGGTGGTCGCGAGCTTCCAGGAAGCCGTGGCCGACGTCGCGGATGGCAGTGTGATCGCGTTTGGCGGCTTCGCCATGCCCGGCGTGCCGTTCAACCTCATCAGGGCGTTGAAGGAGCAGGGGGCCAAGCGCCTGACCCTGATCGCCAACACGACCGGCGGCGCCCAACAGCCGCGCATGCCCGATATCGGGATGCTGGTGGAGAACGGGC
>CANJSR010000423.1 GCA_947476855.1 Acetobacteraceae bacterium | reverse complement strand
GAAGATGGCGCGGATATTCGCGGTCGTGCTTTCCGTTACGGTCACGTCGGCGATCGCCAGCGTGGGCAGTTCCGGCGGTGGGGGGGGCGGGGGCGGTGTCGTGGCGCCGGAGATCGTCACGCCGTTCAGCACGAAGCTTGATGGCAGCGTGGGATTGCCGCGATCGGCCTGGAAACCGAAGGAAACGGTGCCGCCCGCCGCGACCGTGCCGTTGTACGACGCATTGCGGATGACGTAATGTGTGCCGACATGGCTGACGATCTCGGCGTTCCAGATCGAGGTGATGTTCTGCGACAGGTCGAACTCGATCGTCCAGTTGCCGAGACTGGTGGTCTTGAGGTTGGTGAAGGAAACCGCGCCGACAAAGCCCGAGCCCCAGTCATCCTTATCGTCGAAGGTGATGCTGGCCGTGCTGCCCTTGATCGTGACCGACTTGCCTGGCGTTGCCATGGTGCCCCGGACTCCCATTCGTTCGTGGTGATGTACGAAACACTTAGGGGAGACGTTTCACCGAGGTTTCAAGTCAAAATGGCGGGATGTTACAATTGTTCATGGCAGGACATCCCATCCCCGCCACCGTTACCGTCCCGTTACTGTTGTTACATTTCGAGCGGTTTCATTCGTCCGGCCGGCGGGGCGGAGTCGTCCCCGCCCAGATCGTGCCCACCCGGTTCATGCCGCCCTGGGCACGATCGCCCGCAGCCAGACCACGACCGCCGCCGCCCCCGCGTCCACATGCCCCACAGCCCTCTCCCCCAGATAGCTCGCTCGGCCGAACCGTGGATGCATCGTACGGGTCGCCTCGGCACCGGCCTCGGCCGCCACGACCGCTTCCGCCCAGGCGGCAGACGGGGCCAGCCCGCGTTCCAGGGCGGTGGCGAAAGCCTCCGCCGCCGGGTGCATAGCATCCAGCATCGTCCGGTCACCGGGCGCCGCGCCGCCGAGTTCGCCAACCGCCGCGACGGCCGCCCGCAAAGCCGCCACCCAATCGGCCGGACCAACCGGCTCCTGATACGGCAGCACGGATGCCGCCCGCAGCAGCGCTGTCGCGTAGAATGGCCCCGAGCTTCCCGCGATCGCATGGCGCAGCACCCCCGCCATCCGGGTCAGCGCCGTCGCCGGATCGACCCAGGCGGAATCCGGCAGGCCCCGGATCGCCACCGCCCCACGCGCGAGGCTCAATCCCAGGTCACCGTCGCCGGTCGCGGTATCGAGCGTGGTCAGGTCCGCCTCGGCCTCATCCAGCGCCGCCGCGACAGCATGCGCCACGGCGCGCAGGCGGGCATCGGGGACATGGGTGCCGGTGTCCTCGGCATGGCGCGCCGGCGCGTGGATCAGGGCGCGCGCGGCGGGGATCAGGCCAGGCCCGGGCCAGGCGGGTGCCGAGGACGGGGCGTCGAGAGCCGCCAGCCGCTCCTCATCCACGCGCAACACGGACAGGGAGCAGCCGGGCATCTCCAGCGCCGTCAGGAACGACCCGCACCAGGCGCGCTCCACGACCAGCCCGGCACCGCGCAGGACCGCCAGCGCGTGGCGGGCGAGGATGGCAAGCTCCATCGGCGGCGTGCCGCCCAGGCCGTTGACCAGCAGGGCCACGCGGTCGCCCGAGACCAGGCGTTCCTCGTCCTGGATGGTGGCCAGGATGCGGGCGACGATCGCGTCCGCCGGGGCGCGCGGGGCGCGGAGGACCCCGGCCTCCCCATGGATGCCGAGGCCGAGTTCCATCTCGTCATCCGCCAGGTCGAACCCCGGTCGCCCGGCGGCGGGGACGGTGCAGGCGCCGAGCGCGACGCCCATGGTGGCAAGCTGGCTGGCGGCGAGGCGGGCGCGTTCGGCGATGGCGTGCAGGGGCAACCCGGCGGCGGCCGCGGCGCCGGCGATCTTGTGGATCAGCACCGTGCCGGCAATGCCGCGCCTGCGGTCATGCGGGACGGTGTCGCGCAGGGCCACGTCATCGGCGACGACCACGCTCTCGCACGGGATGCCCTCGGCGCGGGCGAGTTCGGCGGCGAGGCCGAAGTTCAGCCGGTCGCCGGTGTAGTTCTTGACGATCAGCACCGCCCCGGCCGGCCCGGCGACCGCGCGGATGCCGTCCAGCACGGCGTCGACGGATGGCGAGGTGAACACATCCCCCGCCACCGCGGCATGCAGCATGCCCGCCCCGACATAGCCGGCATGGGCGGGTTCATGCCCGCTGCCGCCGCCGGACAGGATCGCCACGTCTCGCAGGGCCGGGTCGGTGGGGATGTCGGCGCGGGCGATCACCCCAGCCTCGGCCAGCAGTGCCAGGTTGGGGGAGAGGTCGGCGATCCCTTCCAACATTTCCCGCATGGCGGCGCGTGGATCGTTGACGAATTTCCGCATGACGGTTCCTCCCCCCTTGTTCTGGAGGGATTGTATTGGATCGGGGAGAGCCCGTCATGGCTACCCGCTCCCGGCTTCTCCCCCACCTCATCCCCGCGCTTGTCGCGTGGACCATCCCCGGCACCCTGCCGCGACCGGTCCCCGGCACAAGGCCGGGGATGACGATTTAGGGGCCTGGGACGCCGTTCGCTGGGTCGGGGATCGCCGCCAAAGGCATCGCCCCCCACCAACCCGCTTGCCCGGCGCAAGCCGGCGGCGCATGAACCCGTCCATGTCTGACCCGACCCGCGAAGCCGCCTTCGACCTGTTGACCGCCGTTCTGGAACGCCACCGCCCGCTGGAGGAGGCGCTCTCCGCCCTGCCCGCCAGGATCGAGCCGCGCGACCGCTCCGCCGCCCATCGCCTCGCCGCCGCGGTGCTGCGACGGATGGGCACGCTGGATGCCGTGCTGGAACCCTGGCTGCGGCGGGAGCCGCCAGCCCCCGTCCGCCAGGTGCTGCGCATCGGCGCCGCCGGGCTTCTGTTGCTGGACACGCCCGTGCATGCGGCCGTGGGCACCGCCGTGTCTCTGACGCGCGCCCGCAGCCTGACGCCCTTTGCCGGAATGGTGAACGCCGTGCTGCGCCGCGTGGCGGAAAACGGGGCCGCGGCGATGGCCGACCTCGACTCGCCGCGGCTGGATACGCCGTCGTGGCTGTGGGCGGCCTGGGGCGCCGACGCGCGGGCCATCGCCACCGCCCACCAGGCGGAGGCGCCGCTGGACGTGACCCTCGGCCCCGCCACGCCGCCGCCCGAGGGAGGCGTCGTCCTGCCCACCGGTTCGGTGCGCTTTCCTGCCGGAACCGGCGTCGGCGACATCGCGGGCTTCGCCGAGGGCAGGCTCTGGGTCCAGGACGCCGCCGCCGCCCTGCCCGCGCGCCTGCTGGACGTACGGCCCGGGGAACGAGTGGCCGATCTCTGCGCAGCGCCGGGCGGCAAGACGGGGCAACTGGTCGCGGCCGGGGCGTCCGTCGTCGCGCTGGAACGAGACGCCACGCGGATGAAGCGCCTGACCGAGAATCTGGAACGCTGGGGGCTGGCCGCCGAACTGGTGCAGGCGGATGCCAATGACTGGACGCCCGCCGAACGTTTCGACGCCATCCTGCTGGATGCCCCATGCAGCGCCACCGGCACGATCCGCCGCCATCCCGACGTGCCGCGCCTGAAACGGCCCACCGACGTCGCCAGCCTGGTCCAGTCGCAGGACCGGCTGCTGGCCTCCGCCCTGGCACTGCTGAAGCCGGGGGGGCGGCTGGTCTACGCCGTCTGCTCCCTGCAGCCCGAGGAAGGGGCGCCGCGCCTGGCCGCGGCCCTCGCGTCGGGCGGTGCGGCGGCCGACCCGTTCCGGGCCGAGGAAGCCGCGATGCTCCCCGAGGCGCTGACACCGGCCGGCCACCTACGGACGCATCCGGACCTGTGGGCCGAGCGGGGCGGAATGGACGGGTTTTTCGTGGGGCGGCTGATGAAGACCTGACCCCCCGTCTGGACAGCACCCCCCGATCCACCGCCATATGCCGATAGCGGGCCCGCCGACCCCCGCCACCAGGGAGCCCGACCATGGAAATCCGACCCGCCACCGAGGCCGATATCCCCGAGATCCACGCGATCTATTCCCACCATGTCCTGCACGGGACCGGCACATTTGATGAGGACCCGCCGCCGGTCGACGAGGTCATGGAGAAATTCCGCCATGTCCGCGACGCCGGCTGGTCGTGGCTGGTGGCGACGGACGATACCGGTGTCCTCGGCTATGCCTACTACACCCAGTTCCGCGATCGTTCCGCCTATCGCTATTGCGTCGAGAACAGCATCTATGTCCGTGACGACGTGCGCGGCCAGGGCGTCGGCAAGGCGCTGGTAGGCCAGTTGATAGAGGACGCCACCGCGAAGGGCATCCGCCAGATGATCGCGGTGATCGGGGACAGCGACAATGTCGGCTCGATCGGCGTGCATGCGAGCCTGGGGTTCCAGCGCGTCGGCCTGCTGAAGTCG
>CANJSR010000422.1 GCA_947476855.1 Acetobacteraceae bacterium | reverse complement strand
GCCGAACATCGGGCCGACGGTGGTCATCTGGACCATCATCCACTCGATCGCCTCATACTTCGCGGCCATGGCGGCGGGCAGCAGTTCGCCGGACTTCTCGGCCAGGTACAGCAGGATGGCGCCGGACTCGAACAGCGTGATCGGCTTGCCGCCGGGGCCGTCCGGGTCGGTGATGACGGGCACCTTGGCCATCGGGTTCAGTTTCGTGAACTCCGCGCCGAACTGTGCGCCGGTGAAGACGTCCACCGGTTCGACCTTGTAGGGCAGGCCGAGTTCCTCCAGCGCGATGTAGACCTTGACGACGTTGGGGCTGCCCATGCCGTAGAGTGTGATCATCCTGGGACTCCTGTTTCTGGTTCAGCGCGTTTTCGGCAGTTCGTGGCCCGCGCCCTGTTCAATGACCCGGAACATGGTGCTGACCTCGTCATGCGCCATGCCCTGGAACATCGCGTGCTTATAGACCAGCCGAGTGGCCTGACAGACCCCGATGCGGCCATCCGGGGCGCCGACCCCGGTACCCGCGACGGCGGTCAACCCAGCGCAATGCCATCCAGCCGCTCCATGAGCCAAAGCATGGCGATCGTGCCGATCGCATATCCCGGTATTGCGGAAACCCATGCCGGCCGCCGCCCTGGCAGCCGTCGCAGGGCATGACGCACCGCCAGGACCACGCCGACGAACAGGATCTGCCCAAGCTCCACGCCGATGTTGAAGCACAGCAGCGCCAGCGGCACCTCGCGAGCCGGCAGACTCAGTTCGGCCAATGCGCCGGCGAAGCCGAACCCGTGCAGCAGGCCGAAGGCGAACGCCGCCAGCCACGGGTATCGCACGGTCAGGCTGGCTGGGCCGGAGCGCAGGCCCTCGGCCGCCACGAACACGATGCTGAGGGCGATGGCCGCCTCCACCGGCGCGCTGGGGACCGAGGCAAGCCCGAGCGTGGCCAGGGCCAGCGTGATGCTGTGAGCGACCGTGAAGGCCGTGATGGTCTTCAGCAAGGTCCAGGCATCACGCACGATCAGCAGGAGGGCCAGAACGAACAGCAGGTGGTCGATGCCCAACAGGATGTGTTCGACGCCAAGCGCGGTGTAGCGCCAGGCCGTATCGACCATCGCCCCCGATCCGGCGCTCAGTTCCCCGAGATCGACGATGATCCTCCCCCCCTGGGCGGGAAAGAAACGCGCCTCGGAGGCATCGTCCAACCATTGGGCCGAGAACAGGACCCCCTCGCGCTTCCAGGGCAGAACCAGACGTTCGTCGAACCGCAGCGATGCGTCCCGGCATTCGAAGCTGAACGTCAGGTCATCGGTCCCGGCCTGCGCGCGCGGACTGTCGGCGAAGCCGCAGCGGTCCGGCAGAACCGGCGTTCCAATCAGATCGGCCAGGCTGGGATGGATCGCGACCGTCAGGCTGTAGCGGCCGATGGCGGTTTCGGTCAGCTGGACCGAACTCACGCCAAAATCATGGCTGCGTGCGCCGCCTGCGGCCACCAGCAGACCCAGCAACACCGCGAGGAACCGTCCCATCACGGGCCACGCCGGCCGGCCGCGTGGTCGGTGTCCAGGTGTTGAATGTCGTAGTCGCGGGCGATCCGCTTGATCTCGACCGCCAGGCGCTCGCGTTGCTGGACCATCGCCCATTCGTCGGCGACAAACGCGGCGGCCTGCTCGAAACTGGGCATGGAGGCCGGCTGGCGATCGTCGATCCGAATGAAATAGGTGCCACGCGCCGCCTGGATCGGTCCGTGCCAGTCACGGTCGTCGATGGCGGCGATGGTCCGGGCGACCTCCGGACCGAACAGCCCCGCGAGTTCCGCCTGGGATGCATGGCGAATGGCGGCACCGATCCGACTGTCGAACCCGCCGGCCTTCAGCCTGGTCATCAGGTCCTCGGCAACCGGTTTGCCCGTGGCGATGAAGACCTGGGTCAGGCTGATGGTCGGCGGCCGCTGGAACCGCGCGCGGTTGGCGTCGAAGTAGGTTCGCAACGCCGCCTCGGACGGCCGCGGCGCTTCCCCGATCAGGGTCTGGCGCATCGTCTGGATCAACTGGGCCCGGATGCGGGGCGTCTCATTCAGGCCACGGCGATAGGCTTCGCGCAGGAGGATTTCCTCCTCGACATAGGTTTCCGTCGCGTCCCGCCGATCGTCGTCCGTGATCGGGCGGTTGATCAGAAGAGCGCGCTCCCGCAGCAGATACTCGATGGTGTTGGGGTCGATCCGGATGGTCGGACGTGGTGGTTCGGCGAACATGGCATGTGCGCCGAACAGAACCCCGGCCAGGATGGTGAAATGCAGGATCGGCTCCCGGATCACGGCCGACCAGGGAACCCTCACCATGCTTCTGCTCCGCGTGGCCTCAGCGGGTCCGCACCCCATGGTCGATCCAGGCCGGGTCGAGATAATGCGGATCGGTGATCCCCTTGCGGCGCATGGCGATGCCGGTCAGGACCTCCCGCAGCATCCGCACGGCCACGAGCTTGCTGCGGTACGTCGGATCGACGACCGGGTTCAGTTCGACAAGCTCCACCCCAACGATCTCGTTCTGCACACCGAGCGCGCGCAGCATCGGAAACAACTCCCGGATCGACATGCCGCCGGGCTCGGGCGTGCCCATGCCCGGGGCCCAGGCGGGATCAAGCACATCGGTGTCGATCGAGATGAAAATCTTCTTCGGCCCATCCAGCGCCTCGGCCAGGGCCTTCTTCATCACGGCTTCCCAGCCATACTTCTCGATCTCGGCTACGAAATGATAGCGGACCTCGTTGCGCCGCATCCATTCCATGTCGCTGCCGCCGGGCTTGCCGGAGTTCAGGCCGATCTGCACGAAGTTGCGGCCCTTCACGTGGCCTTCGTCGATCAGGCGGCGGACCGGGGCGCCGTGGGAGAGGTAATGTCCGAACATCAGGGGCACGCCGTCGAAATGGGCGTCAAAATGGATGACGCCGACCTCGCCCTTGCCATGGACGTCGGTCACCGCGACGACATCGGGATACATCAGGGAGTGATCGCCGCCGATGATGATCGGGATGCTGCCGGCCGCGGCGATTTCCTTGACCAGGCGATGAACGGACAGAACGCTCCGTTCCGGCGACAACGGGTCGACCGGAGCATCGCCATAGTCGACGACCTTCAGGACCTGCATGAAGTCGATATCGCCCACCGACGGATGCGCCATGGGGAAGAAACCACCCCAGGGATAGGTCGATTCGCCCGTGCGAACCGCCTGCGGACCCCAGGCGGCGCCGCGCGTGCCCACCGACAGGTCGATCGAGGCCCCCATGATGGCGATATCGACGCCGCCGGCCTTGAGGTCCTCGGGACACAAGGCGACCGGGGCGCGGAAGAAGGTGGGAATGCCTTGGTACGCGAGACCCCCATGCGTGCGCTGGATGTTGATCGGCCCGGCGTCCCGCTTCGGGTTGTCATGGCAGTCACGATACAGCGCCGCGGCGTCCTTCACCGGATCGCGCGGCTCCAGCGGGATGGAGTCGGGACTGTCCCGCAACATGTCGATCACCGGCCGCGCGGTCCGCGTATCGAAGTCGTCGGCCGCTCCGCTCGGCGTTCCGATCATCGTCATCGCCGACATGGCACCAGCCAGCACGAGTCGTCGCATCCCGTTTTCCAATCCGTTCGTGGCCTGCATCCGGCCGATGGGTGTTGGCGGACCCGTCGGACGCTGGTCCGCGGTTGACGCGCGCAACCGCCTGGACGGATGAAGCTGCCTAACATGGCAACGGTTCACGGGGCAAACCCGGCGGCGCCTGCCACCGGATGTTGCTGCTCGGGCCTGTTGGCGTTGCCGGGCGGGGCGGTTCAGCGCGTCTTCGGCAACTCGTGGCCCGCGCCCTGTTCGATGACCCGGAACATGTTGCTGACGTCGTCGTTTGCCATGCCCTGGAACATCGCGTGCTTATAGACCAGCCGAGCGGCCTGGCAGACCCACATGGGGATGCCGAGCTGCTCGCCTTGCTCGATGGCGAGGTCGACGTCCTTCATGAGGATGTGGAGCGCGGCGCCGAAGTTAAAATCCCGGGTCAGGATGGCGCGCGGCAGGATCATGTCCAGCGCGCGGTTGTTGCCGCTGCCGGCCGAGATCGCGGTCAGCATCACCTCCGGGTCCAGGCCGCCTTTCGATCCCATCACGAAGGCCTCGGCTGTCGCGAGGAGGGAGACGGCGAACAGGATGTTGTTGGTCATTTTCAACACCTGCGCGGCACCCGGCCGGTCGCCGCAGATCGTCAGCGTGGGACCCCAGCGGGAGATCAATGGCCGCACTACCTCGATCGCCGCGGCGTCGCCCGAGACCATGACGGACAGCTTGCCGGACGCGGCGCCGGCGGGGCCGCCGGAGATCGGGCAGTCGACGACGGTGACTCCCTTGGCCGCCATCGCCTGTTCAAGCTCT
>CANJSR010000421.1 GCA_947476855.1 Acetobacteraceae bacterium | reverse complement strand
TGGGCACCATGTGGCGCAGAATGATGCGCCAGTGGGAGAAGCCGCAGGCCCGGGCGGCGTCGACATAGGGGATCTCGCGAATCGCCAGCGCCGAGGACCGTACGACGCGGGCGATGCGCGGAATCAACGGGATGGTGATGGCGATGATCACGTTCTGCACGCCGGTGCCGAAGATCGACACCACGGCCAATGCAAGGATGATCAGCGGGAAGGCCATCACGACGTCGAAGATGCGTTGCAGGATCAGGTCGATCTTGCCGCCGAAATAGGCGCTGCCGACGCCCAGGACCAGCCCGACGAACCCGCCCACCAGCGCCGAGGACAGCCCGACGATCAGCGCCGTGCGCGCGCCGTAGATCAGCCGCGACAGCAAATCCCGCCCGAACTGATCCGTCCCCAGCAGATGCGCGAAGCTCGGCGCCTCCATCATCGCGCTGAAGTCGTTTTCGGTCGGGTTGTAGGGCGCGATCACCTCGGCCAGGCCGCCGGTGACCGCCATCAGCAGCACCAGCGCCAGGCCGAAGGTGCCGAGCGGCTCCCGCCGGACGAAGCGGGTGATCTTCTTCCAGAGCGTCGGCTTCAGTCCGAGCGCGGCCTGATGAGCCGCGGCCAGCCCCATGGTCGGAACGGTTGTGGACATCGCGAGGCCCCCCGATCAGCTATAGCGGATGCGCGGATCAAGCCACGCATACAGCAGGTCGACGATGAGGTTGGTAAAGACGAAGACGGCAACGGTCAGCATCACCAGCGCCTGGGTCAGCGTGTAGTCCTGGTTCTGCACTGCCTGGACGAACAGCCGCCCGACGCCGTTCAGGTTGAACACCTGCTCGGTTACCACCAGGCCGCCCATCAGGAACGCGAACTCAATGCCGATCAGGGTCACGACCGGCAGCATGGCGTTCTTCAGCGCGTGGCGGTTGATGATCAGCCGGTGGATCAGGCCCTTGGCGCGGGCGGTGCGGATGTAATCCTCCCGCAGCACTTCCAGCATCGCCGACCGGGTCATCCGCATGGTGATGGCCGAGTACCGATACCCGATCGTCAGCGCCGGCAGGATGACCATGCTGAGGTTGCGGATCGGGTCCTCCCACAGCGGCACGTAGTCGATCGGTGGCATCCACGCCTTGCCGAACATGGCGCTCGTGACATCCAATACGATCATAATTGAAATGATGCCCAGCCAGAATGATGGGGTGGCGATGCCGCCGATGGCGAAGACGCGGACGAACAGGTCGAGCCAGGAATTCTGCCGCAACGCCGACAGCACACCCAGCGGGATGGCAATCAGGTTGGCGACGAGGGTGCCCAGGATCGCAATTTCCAACGAAACCGGCAGGCGTGCCCAGATTTCGGTCGTCACCGGCTTGGCCGACCACATCGACGTACCGAAGTCGAGGGTGAGGAAGCCCCACATGAACTCGAAGAACTGGACGATGATGGGCCGGTTCAGCCCCAGCTCCTCGTGACACAAAGTCACGGCTTTGGGGTCGAAAGTGCCGCCGCTGGATCCCAGGCGAATGACGCAGACGTCGCCTGGGATCAGCCGCATCAAAAGGAACACGAGCGCGGCCGCCCCGATCAGCGTCGGGATGACAAGCAGAACGCGCTTGAGAACGTACATGTACATGCGAGCTGCCTCATGCTTCCCTTTTGTTGTTACGCTACTTGTCGAGCCAGATGTTCGCCAGCGTCTGGTTCAGATAGTGGCTGGGTGAAACCTTCCAGCCCTTGACGTAGGAGCGCATGGGAACCTGACGGTACCAGTATGTCACCATGAGCTGATGCGCCTCATCGTTGATGCGCTTTTCAAACTGGCGCATCAGGACGCGCGCCTTGGCGGGATCGGTTTCAGGCAGCATCTTGTTGTAGATTTCGACCATCGTCGGGTCGAGGAAGCCGCCGAAATTCTCCTGCTCCACGTCATGGGGCAGCCAGCGACCGACATCGGCGATCGGGTTCACGACGTTCTGGCAGTTCGCTTCCAGCGCGACGGTGAAGTTACCGCTCCGCATCGAATCCAGCCACGGGCCGGTCGGCACGACCTTCTGCGTCGCCTTGATCCCAACCTTTCGCCATTCGTCCAGCAGCCAGGTACCGACGATCAGATAGGGCTGGTCGACGTTGCGGTTCAGCATCTCGAACGTCAGGTTTTCCTGGCCGGCTTCCTTAAGCAAGCGACGGGCCTCGGCGCGGGATTTCTCGATGTCGGGCCAATAGCCGTTCAGCTTTTCCAGTTCCTCCTTCGTCGCGGCGAGGGGGGAGCCGGGGAAGACGATGCTGCCGACCGTCTTGACGATCGCGATGCGGGACAGCGCCGGCGCGCCCTTCCACTGATCGATCGCGAGGAACAGGGCCTTGCGGACGCGGACATCGTCGAACGGCTTCACCTTGTGGTTCGGCGTCAGCACGTTGCCGCAGTTCCAGTCGCTCGCCTGGACCGTGATCTCGTCACCGAGTTCCTTCTTCAACTGCTCCACCGCGGCGGGTGGCATCGAGCGGAATTCGAGCGCGGCGCGATCGGCGCGGATGGCTTCGACGCGGACCGACTGCTTGGGCGCGAAGATCGCGGTGAACCCGTCGAGATAGGGCTGTCCGGCGTGATAGAAATCCGGATTGCGGACGCCCTTGACCGATTGCCCGATCGTGAAGGAGTCGAGCTTGAACGGGCCGGAGCCGAGGATGTTCTTCTCGTACCAGTGCATATCCTGGTCGAGGCGCTTCTTCGAGTAGATATAGCCGTAGGGATCGGCCAGCGCCGGTAGGAACGACAGCGTCAGAAACTTGAGCTTGATGACCACAGTTTCGTCGTCGGGCGCGGTGACCGATTCCACCATCTTGAAGTTGGCATAGCGCGCGCTGGCGACGCCCTTGGGCGGATTGACGATCTTGTTCCAGCTTGCCGCGACATCATGCGCGGTCAACGGCTCTCCGTCGTGGAACTTCACGCCCTTGCGGATCTTGAAGGTATAGGTGAGCCCGTTGTCGGTGGGCGTCGGCATTTCCGTGCAAAGGTCGCAGGTGAAATCAGTCGTGGAGGCCGGGTTGTCGGGGTTTACGCGGATCAGGGTGCTGTAGAACGGGGCCGTCGCGTGCAGCACGGCGTAGGTTGTTTCCCGATGGCCATCCAGGCTGGGGCCGCCATCCGCGGCGATCATGTAGGTCAGGTGACCTCCCCGCTTTGGTGTCTGGGCATCGGCCGCCGGGGGCGTTGCCGCCACCGACAGGCCCAGCCCCATGGCTGCCGCGAACAGTGCTTTGCGCATCATGTTATCCTCCCTTTTTTGACCGCCCCGCTTGTCGCGGGTGCGGTCCTTGTCGGGTCGTTTCGTCCCGGCCCCGACTAAAACGGGTTCTAGTCTATCATTTATCAATCCAAACGGTTGCGAGGTCCTGATTGATGTAGTGGCTGGGGCTGATCTTCCAGCCCTTCATGTATGACCGCGCCGGCAGGATGCGTTCCCACCAGGGCGTCATGATCGAGTGTGCCTCGGTTACCAGGGAATGAACCTCGAAGGCACGCATTTTCTCCCGCTGCGCCGCGGGATCGGTCTCCTGCAGGACGGCTTCGTACAGGGACACGGCCTTTGCGTCCTCATAGTTGCCGAAGTTCTCGGGGTAATGGGTCTTGGGCAGGAACTTCGCGGTATCCAGCAGTGGATTGACCAGGCCCTGGCAGTTGAATTCGACCGTCACGTCGAAGTTCGACGAACGCAGCGCGTCATAGAACGGGCCGGTCGGCAGCACTCGCTGCGTCACCTTCAGCCCGATCTTGCTCCACTCCCCGATCGCCCAGGTGGCGATGTACTTGTAGGGCTGGTCGACGTTGCGGTTGAGCAGTTCAAACTGCAAACCCTCGGCGCCGGCTTCCTTGAGCAGACGACGGGCCTCGGCCAGCGACTTCTCGTGATCGGGCCAGAAGCCAGGCATCTTCTCCAGTTCTTCCTTGGTCGCGGCCAAGGGCGAGCCCGGGAAGACGATGCCGCCGACGGTCCGGACATTGGCGATCTTGGCCAGCGCCGCGGCCCCCTTCCACTGGTCGATCGCCAGCGCCAGCGCTCGGCGGACCCGCACGTCGCTGAAGGGCTTGCGGCCATGATTGGGGGTCAGCAGATTGACGCAGTTCCAGGCGCTTGTCTGGACAGAAATCTTGTCACCCAGTTCCTTGACCAGGTTGTCGCGCGACGCTGGCGGCATGCCGCGGAACTCGGTCGCCGCGCGGTCGGCGCGGATCGCCTCGATCCGCAGGGACTGTGCCGCGGCGAAGATCGCGGTGAAACCATCCAGATGTGGCAGGCCCTTGTGGTAGTAGTCGGGATTGCGCTCTCCCTTGATCGACTGGCCGATCTGGAAGTCGACGAAACGGAACGGGCCACTGCCCATCACGTTCTTTTCGTACCAGTGCGGAT
>CANJSR010000420.1 GCA_947476855.1 Acetobacteraceae bacterium | reverse complement strand
GGACTGTTCTTCTCCCCCTCCCCTTGAGGGAGGGGGGCGGGGGGAGGGGGCTCGCGGCACTGACCCATCCCTTCGTGGTGGCTGAAGCACGCATCCCGGAGTTCGGGTCGAGGTCCGTGCCGCTCTACCCCTCCCCCCAACCTTGGTCCGCTTCGCGGCCCAAGCCCTCAAGGGGAGGGGGAGAAGAGTTCAGGCCGCGACTACCCGAACGTCTCCAACAGATCATCCACTTGGCCGGGCGTCAGCAGCCTAGGCGCCGAACCGCGCAGCATAAGGAACAGCTTGGCGGCTTCCTCCAGTTCCTCGGCCGCGTAGACGGCGTCGGTCAGCGTCTTCCCCGACACCACCGGCCCGTGATTGGCCAGCAGCACCGCCCGCGCGCCCAGGGCCGCGGCGTGGATCGCCGGTTCCATCGCCGCGTCGCCGGGCCGGTAATATTCGACGATCGGCATCGACCGCCCGACCCGCATCACGAAATACGGCGTCAGCGGCGGGATCGGGTTGGTGGGATCGACATCCGGCAGGCACCCCACCGCCGTCGCGTGGGTCGAGTGCAGATGCACCACCGCCCCCGCATCAGGCCTCGCGCGGTACATCGCCCGGTGCATGAAGACCTCCTTGGAGGGCTTGTCGCCGCCGATATGACTGTAGTCCGCGTCAAGGCGGGAAATCCGCTCCGCCTCCAGCCGCCCCAGGCTGGAATTGGTGGGCGTGATCAGGAACCCGTCGTCCAGCCGGACGCTGATGTTCCCGGCGCTGCCGACGGAAAAGCCGCGGGCGAACAGGCTGGCGGCGAGTTCCACCAGCAACTGGCGGGTTTCGGCTTCGGACATGTTCAGCCCTCCAGCACCGTGAAGGATTTGGTGAAGAAGTCCGTCGCGCCGAAATTGCCGGATTTCAGCGCCATGTGCAGGCCGGGGCCGTTGCCCTCGGCATAGGTCCAGGGCACGCCGGGATCGATCTCCGGCCCGATGCGCAGGCTGCGGACACCCAGGCGCGACACGACGGCGCCCGAGGTTTCCCCGCCCGCCACCACCATCCGGCGGACACCGCGCGCGACCAGGCCCTCGGCGACGCGGGCAAGCGTTTCCTCGATCAATGTGCCGGCGGCGTCACGTCCGTACTTCGCCTGGATGGCCGCAACCCGGTCGGGCGGGGCGGAGGCAGCGATCACCACCGGCTTGTCGCCCAGCTTGTCGGCGGCCCAGGCCAAGGCGGCGTCGGCCAGCGCGCCGGCATCGGGGGACGAAAGCGGGTCGATCTCATAAACCGGCAGGTGCAACCGCGCCGCCCCAAGCTGGGAGAGCGTGGCGCGGGAGCAGGAGCCGGAGAGGACCGCGGCAGGCCCCGTGGCCGCCGGCAGCGTCGCCGGATTGCCCTGGTCGGCCAGCAGCCCGGCACGCCGGAAATTCCCCGGCAGGCCCATCGCGATGCCCGAGCCTCCGGTGATCAGCGCATGGCCCTCGGCTGCTTCGCCGATCGCGACCAGATGCGCGTCGGTGATGGCGTCAACGATGGCATAGCGGCGGCCCTGTTCCTTCAGCCCCGTCATCGCCTTGCGGATCGCGTTGGAGCCTTGGTCGACAATGGTGAAGGGGACCAAGCCGACCGTGCCCTCGGTCTGGCGCGACAGGACGCGGACCAGGTTGGCATCCTTCATCGGGGTCAGGGGATGGTTCTCCATCCCGCTTTCGTTCAGCAGCATGCCGCCAACGAACAGATGGCCCTGGTAGACGGTGCGGGCGTTGGTCGGAAAGGCGGGGCACGCCAGTGCGAAGCCCGAGCCCAAGGCGTTGACCAGCGCATCCGCCACCGGGCCGATATTGCCCTGCTCGGTGCTGTCGAAGGTCGAGCAATACTTGAAGAAATACTGCTTGCAGCCGGCTTTCCGCAACCAGTCCAGCGCGGCGAGGCTTTCCCCCACCGCCTGGCGCACTGGCGCGGTGCGCGATTTCAGCGCGACCACCACAGCATCCGCCTCGGGCACCGGATCGTTCGGACCGGGCACGTCGATCAGTTGCACGGTCCGCATGCCGCCGCGCACCAGCATCGAGCACAGGTCCGTGGCCCCGGTAAAATCGTCGGCGATGGCGCCCAGCAGCATGCTGCCCCCCAAGATGTTACGCGATGACCGAGGCGAACAGCGCCGCCTGGGTGTCCCAGGATGGGAGGTTGCGGCCGGCCAGATACGCGCCCTCGGCCATTTCGGCGCGGAGTTCGGCGCTGAAGATCAGCCGGCGCAGCGACTTGGACAACTGATCCAGGTCGCCCCGCGCGCAGACCACGCCCGAATCGATGTCGACCAGGGAGCCGACCGCGCCGCCATCCGTCACGGCGACCGGAATGCCGCGCTTCAACGCCTCGGCCACCGCCATCCCGTAGCCCTCGAAATAAGTGGCCAGGGCGAAAAGGTCGGTGCGCTGCCATTCGGCTTCCAGCGCCGCGTCGGTCAATTCACCGGCAAAGGTGACCCGCTGGGCGATGCCGAGGGACTCGGCCTGCGCCGCCAGCCCGTTCGCACAGACCGGATCGCGATCGGGTGATCCGACGATCGTCAGATGCCAGTCGAGGTCGAACAGGCGCGCCAGGGCCCGCATCAGCAGGTCATGCCCCTTGCGCGGCACCAGCGTGCCGACCGACAGAACGCGGCAGGTCGGGCCGCCCGAGCCAGGCGCCCGCGGTGCCTCATCGGTCCCCGGCGTGACGACATGCACCCGCTCCGGATCGACGGCGAAGGTCTTGCCCAGGGCCTCGGCGGTCGCGTCACTGGTCACGATCAGGCGTGCCATGCGGGAAAACAGGCGTTGCTCCAGCGCGTGCAACGCCTCCCGCGCCGTGTCCTCCAACCCGGTTTCGAGCGCGGTGGGGTGGTGGATCAGGGCAAAGGCGGAGCGCGCGGCCAAGGCGTCGTCCAAGCCCTGGAAGGCCGGCAGCGCCAGACCGTCGATGACCGGACGGGTGCCAGGCGGCAGACGGTCCCAGGCGGCACAGGCGGCGTCGCGGGTGGCGGCGTCGGTGAGGGGGAAGACGCCCGGCAGGGCAATCACGTCGACATCATGTCCCAGCGCGCGCAGGCCGGCGACGATGCGCCGGTCATAGGCATAACCGCCGGAAACAGTGTCAAACGGGGCAGGAACGATCAACGAGACATGCATGAAGGGATATTACCCCGGATCGGTCCGAACTGGATACCGGGGAGCGTTGGGGCGCTGCCCCAAACCCCGCTCAGGGGCTCTGCCCCCCGAGACCCCCGCCAAGGGCTGAGCCCTTGGAACCGGTACTTGGGGGGAATACGGGAGGGGCTGAGGTGCTGCTTGAAACATCTCCTCAGCCCCTCCCGTATTCCCCCCAACCAATGGTTTCCAAAGGCCGTCGGCCTTTGGCAGGGTCCAGGGACAGCGTCCCTGGTGGGGTCTGGGGCAAAGCCCCAGCACTTCACGCCGCCAGCTTGTCCGCCCGGTGGTCCTTCACGTCTCTGAACGTCAGGCCCGGGGCCATTTCCTCCGCTCGGCGCATCATGAAGTTCGAGCTGGCGAGGTAGACCGGATCATTGTCCACGTCGTCCGCGATCGAGGACCGGTTCTCAGTCACAAACCGCTCGATCGCCGCCTTGTCCGGTGCCGAAATCCAGCGCGCGAGGGAAAACGGCGGCGTGTCGAAGTCGATCCCGACCCCGTATTCGGCGGCGAGCCTCGCCTTCAGCACGTCAAGCTGCAGGGTGCCGACGACGCCGACCAGGGGGGGGGAGCCGTCGCGGGGGCGGAACAACTGCACGACGCCTTCCTCGGCCAGTTCGACCAGCGCCTGGCGCAGCTTCTTGGACTTCATCATGTCGTTCAGCCGCACGCGGCGGAGAATTTCCGGCGCGAAATAGGGCACGCCGATGAACTGGATGTCCTCGCCTTCCGTCAGTGTGTCGCCGATGCGGAGCGTGCCGTGGTTGGGGATGCCGACAACGTCGCCGGCAAAGGCTTCGTCGGCGATTTCGCGTTCCCGGGCGAAGAAGAACTGCGGCGCGTGCAGAGGGATCGACTTGCCGGTGCGGACCTGCTTCAGCCGCATCCCGCGGGTCAGCCGGCCGGAGCAGACGCGGGCGAAGGCGATGCGGTCGCGGTGGTTGGGGTCCATGTTCGCCTGGATCTTGAACACCAGGGCGGTCAGGGCGGGTTCCGAGGCCTCGATCGGGCGCTTGTCGGCGGGCTGCGCGCGGGGGCGGGGGCCGTACTCGGCCAGGCCGTCGAGCAGGTCGCCGACGCCGATGTCCTTCATCGCGCTGCCGAAATAGACCGGTGTCAGGTGGCCGGCGTTGAAGCTTTCCAGGTCGAATTCCGGCAAAGCGGAGCGGATCAGGTCGACCTCATCCGCCACCGCCTGCATGCGCGGGTCGGATTGCGGCAGGTCGGTCAG
>CANJSR010000419.1 GCA_947476855.1 Acetobacteraceae bacterium | reverse complement strand
CGGCTCGACTACACCGACCCCGCGGGCGTGGCGAAGCGGGTCCTGGTCGCGCATCGCGGCGGGCCGGGAGGTATCGCCTTCTCGGGTCATATGGACACCGTGCCGGACACCGGCTGGACCACTGATCCCTGGTCCGCCCGCGTCGACGAAGATGGCGTGATGCACGGCCTGGGCACCACCGACATGAAAGGCCCGGTCGCGGCGGCGATCCTGGCGGCCAAATCCCTGCCCGAGACCGTTCCCGTCACCCTGCTGATCACCACCGACGAGGAGACCACCAAGCAGGGCGCCCGCATCATGGCCCAGCGCTCCGAACTCGTGCGGCGCGTCAAGCCGGTGGGCATCATCGTGGTGGAGCCGACCAGCATGGGTCCCGTCCGCGGCCATCGCAGCCATATCCAGTTCACCTGCGTGGCCACCGGCATCCAGGCCCACAGCAGCACCGGCAAGGGCCGCAACGCCAACTGGTCCCTGATCCCGTTCATGATGGACATGAAGACGATCTTCGAACGGCTGCGGACCGACACATCCCTCCAGGACACGGACTACGAGCCACCCTTCAGCGACTTCAACCCGGTCATCGACAACCACGGCGCCGCCGTGAACGTCACCGTCCCCACGGCGACCGCGAAGATCAAGTTCCGCTACTCGGCCAAGGTCGATCCCACGCCGATCCTGACCGCCGTCCGTGAAGCCGCCGCCCGCCACGATGTCGCGGTGACCGAGGCACGCGAAGGCACCCCGCCCGAACTGCCGGCCGATCATTCCTTGGTCCAACTCTGCGTCGGCATCACCGGCGCCGGCCCGCGCACCGCGCCCTATGGCACCGACGCGTCAGAGCTGCAGGCCATCGCCCCGTGCGTGGTCCTCGGGCCAGGTGACATCGGGGTGGCGCATACGCCGATCGAGCATGTCCGGATCGCCGAACTCGTCGAAGCCGTCCCGGTGCTGATGCGCCTGGCCGAACGCGCGGCCGGCGCAAACGATCTGTAGAGGGCGCTCAGGCCTCGTGCTGTTTCTGGCAGCTTCCCATCAGGCGGGGATTGGGCTCGCGCCCCAGATCCGAATCCCGATGCGCCGAACAGGCCTGGTGGCTGCCGAACGTCGGCCGTTGAGAGGTCTGCACCACGGTGCATTCACTGGCATCGCCAGGGCGGGCGCAGAGGGAGGTGTAGTAGACCCAGACCGCATCCGGGCTGATGGTGATGGCGGTCTTGGGCTGGGCCTCGGCCAGTGCGAACCCGCCGCCGATCAGCAGGGCACAGAGGGGGATCGTCAGGCGAGGCCTAAGGCGGGACAGGATTGCCATGGTTGCTCTCCCCTTTTCCACCCCGGCTGGCGGCTCAGTGCCGTGTGGTGGAGGCCGAGACGGCCATCAATGACAGGCTCGCGAGCCGCACCCGCAGGATGTGGATAATCTCCGACAGATGCGCCCGTTCGGCCAGGATCTGAATGTCGTCGAACCGGAGCTGGTCCAGCCGGATCGCGCCGTTCACCGCATGGATCATGAAGGTGGGGCCGATCATGTCGTCGGCGCCCTCGGGCATCACGAGAAGGCTGCGGTCGTGGGTATCGGTGCCGCACAGTTCGACGGACCAGTCGGGCGCGATATCGACGACGGCGGCGCTCAGCAGGGCCAACTCCCGCTCACCCAGCAGACGGACCGCGCGCGAGGCTTCGGTCGGCGTCGAGGTGAGTGCGGGTGTGCGGTCCGACATCAAGTTCTCCTGGCCACGGGCCATGACGGCCTCCAGTGCGTGTCCAGCATACATAGGCCCCGCGAGAGTGTTTTTCCAAGCGAGGAATACAAAAATTTACATTACCCTACAAAGGTCAACGCCGACCCGCCCGCTGCGCCGAGGCGGCCCGTCTGGCCAGTGTCAGGACCATGTTCCGGCATAAGGTCTGGTCGGGATAGCCGGTTCGTTTGCAACCACGTTCGGCCTCGGCCAGGGCCGCCATCGCGGCGGTCAGCGTGGGCGCGGGCCATAGGGTCAGCGCCCGGGTGAACGGCGCGACCTTCCGGAAGAACAACGGTGGGCGCAGGGTCTTCACCGCCTCGGACGCGCTGATCTTCGTGCTGTCCATCATCAGGCGGCACCGGTGCAGCCGTTGCATATGAGACAAGGCCGCGCGCAGCACCTGGACCGGGGCCGCGCCCTCGGCCATCGCCATTTCCAGCGCCCGGTCGGTGGTACCGACATCGCCCGTGATCGCCGCATACAGGGCATCGTCCAGCGACAGCCCGGCCAGGTCGCCCACGCAGGCCATCGCGGAATCGACGTCCACGCGCCCGCCAGGCCCGACATACAGCGCCAGCTTCTCCAGTTCCGCGCGGGTAGAGGCGCGGTCGGCACCCAACTGGTCCGACAGCCAGCGCAGCGCGTCCGGATCGATCCCTACCCCGGCTTCCCGCAAGGTGGCCTTGATCGTTTCTTCCAGCGCGCGGCCTTCCTCGGGGTAGCATCCGATCGCGGCCCCATCGGGCGCGGCTTCCAGCAGGGTCCGGATACGGTTCCGGGCCGGCATGCCGCCACCTTCCAGCACAACAAGAGCGGTGCCGTTGCCACGCAGAACCGTCTGGGCCAGCGTCGCCATGGAAGCGGTATCGGGGGTTTCCCGCGCCCGGACCACGCGCCGCCCGCCGGTCAGGGACAGGGACGCGGCCTCATTCGGCAGGCGGTCCAGTTCGTCGCGGTTGAGTTCGACGACGCGGAACGGATCGTCCAGGGAACCGGCGGCGGCGCGGATCAGGCTCTCGGCCCGTTCGCGGATCAGCCCAACGTCCTCTCCATACAGCAGGACCATCCGCGCTCGGCCCGGATCGCGCAGGAAACCGGCGACCTGGGCGGTTTCGATCTTCATGGCGGCTCAGCTGGCAGCCGTCTTGGCGGCCTGCTCCCGGAACCACAAAGCGAGCTGGGTCGTGATCTGTTCGGCGACCTGTTCGGCGAGGCGCTGCTGGACGGTTTCGTTCTGCAGGTCGAGCGCGAAGAACTGCTGGTCGAACACGTTCATCGCGTCGATGGCGCGAGCCTGGCCGTTGGTCAGGCGGACCTGGGCGGTGTCGTTGGAAACCAGCGTCCAGTTTGCATAGGCGGTCAGCCGCAGCCGTGTGGCCGAACTGTCGCTGAGGATGCTGACGCCTTCTCCCGCGATCCAATAGGTCACCCGCAGGTCATAGCGCCGCTGCCCGCCGCCATCGCTGGCCATGCGCTGCTGGAGCGCCTGCCGCAGCAACTGCCCCGGCCGGTCGGGGATGATCCCGACGCTGACGGACGCCAGTTCGCGCTGGGCAACCCCGGGTTTGCCGGAGGCGGTGGGCATGTAGACGGGCTGGAAGCCGCAGGCGGTGAGGGCCGTCAGCGGCAGAATGGCGGCCAGAAGGTGCCGGCGGGAGAGGGACGTCTGGACAGACTGCCCCCCCTCCCCTTGCGGGCTTGGGCCGTGAAACGGACCAAGGTTGGGGGGAGGGGTAGACATCCCCCGGTCGGTGCCGCGAGACCCCCCCACCCCAGCCCTCCCCCTCAAGGGGGGAGGGGGAGTTTGGCGACCTTTGCTCATCCCGCGATCACGAAGTTGACGATCCGGTTCGGCACATGAACCCGCTTCACAATCCGCTTGCCGGCCAGCAAGGGGGCGACGTTCGGGTTGGCCTCGGCCAGCGCGATCACACTGTCCGCCGGCGCATCCGGCGGCACCGAGACAGTCCCGCGCAGCTTTCCCATCACCTGGACGGCGATCGTGACCGACTCGGCCACCAGCAGGTCGGGTTCGGCGACCGGCCAGGGCAGGTCGGCGACCAGGCCGGCATCGGGGCGCAGGCGGGCGACCACTTCCTCGGCCAGATGTGGCATCATCGGCGCGGCCAGGCGGGCCAGCATCTCGACCGCTTCCCGCCGAGCCCAGCCCAGGCCGCCGTCGTCCACCGCGCGTTCGGCGTCGGCGATGGCGTTGGACAGTTCGTAAAGCCGAGCGACGGCGACGTTGAAGGTGAAGCCTTCAAGGGCGTCAGTGATGGCGGCGATGCCGCGGTGGGTGGCGCGTCGCAGCGTCCGTGCGGCGGTACCGAATTCGGCGGGCTGGTCACCCTCCGGGACGCCGTCCACGCCCTCGGCCAGGCGGAACACGCGCTGGGTGAAGCGGAACGCGCCGGCGACGCCGGATTCGGTCCATTCCATGTCCCGCTCGGGCGGGTTGTCGGACAGGATGAACCAGCGCGCGGTGTCGGCGCCGTACTTGGCGATGATGGCGCCGGGGTCGACCGTGTTGCGCTTGGACTTGCTCATGGCCTCCACGCGGCCGACGACGATGGGCTCGCCGGTTTCGCGATGGACGGCGGTGCCGTCGGGGCGCTTCTCGATTTCCTCGGGGTAGAGCCAGGCGCCGGCCTGGGATTTGTAGGATTCGTGGTTCACCAT
>CANJSR010000418.1 GCA_947476855.1 Acetobacteraceae bacterium | reverse complement strand
TTGGCGCTGGGCCAGCGGACGCGATCGGACCCCGTCGGCTATGCGGACTATACAGTCGGCCGGACCTTCACCTTCGCCGAGGCTGTGCCCGAGCCGGCCGAGAACCTCTCGGCGGCCGTGTTGCCGCCACGGTTTCCCTGGATCGAGCGGTTGGTACGCCTGCTGGATCAGTTCCCATCCGATACACGGGTCGTGATGATGATGCCGCCGGTCTATGCTTCGTTGCTCGCGCCAGCCGGGGGAACCGAGGATCAGATCATCCAGGCCTGTAAGGTCGCCCTTGCAACGGCCGTCGAGGCCCGCCGCGGCGCATTCGTAGACTTGCGCGTCGATGATGCCATCACCCGCGATCCGGCCAACTTCATGGACGGGCTGCACTACCGAACCAACATTGCCCGCGCGATCGAGGAACCCATCATCGCCTCTCTCACGTCCGGGCGCTAAGCTCGTCAGTGTGAAATTCCGTCTCCAGTCATCCTCATTTCATCAGTCCACCTGCACGAAAATGGGTGGCCCGCCGCTTGGAGTTCCGATGTCGACGAAAGCTGATACGCCATCCGAGGCAGAGATTCAGGAATGGTGCGCGTCCTACCTGGTCACCAAACTGCGGATCAAACAGGACCGCATCGGCTTTGACGCGGACTTTGCATCCTTTGGATTGGATTCGGTCGAGTCCGTCTTCATGGTGACGGCGGCCGAGGACTGGCTGGGTCTCGAACTCGGCTCGGAAGCCGCCATCGAGCACCCGTCGGTGAATGCCTTCGCGGCGTTTCTGATGCAGTGTCTCGCGGAGAAGACGGCCGGCCGGCCGGGCGCGCGGTAGCCGGTTATGTCGGAATCCCTGTTCGACCGACCTTTTGCTTCCATGGCGGACCTGGTCACCACCCGCGCGCGGGAACGCCCCGACGCCCCAGCATTTGCCTATGTTCCGGAGCGCGGTGGCGATCGGGTTGCCTTGACCTATGCGCAGGTCGAGGCACGCGCGCGGGCGGCCGCCCTGCGGCTGCTGGGCCATGCGCAGCCAGGCGATCGCGCCATGCTGCTATTTCCGCCCGGGCTGGACTGCGTGGTCGCCTTCTTCGCCTGCCTGCTATCCGGTATCGTCGCGGTGCCGCTGATGGTTCCACGCCGGACGACGGCGCGTGACTTCAGCATGGCGATCCTGGCGGATTGCACTCCGCGCCTGCTGCTGACCAGCGCGGAACTGGTGGACAGCCGGCCGGACCTGACGGATTGGTTTGATCGAGCCGGCGCCACATGGCTGGTTGTCGACGCGCAAGACGACGTCTCACCGGCGACCAGTGCCGACGGATGGGCACCATCCCATGACGATCTGGCTTTGCTGCAATATACGTCCGGCTCCACCTCCACGCCCAAGGGCGTGATGGTCTCACATGGAAACATCCTGGCCAATCTGGAGATGATCCGGCGGCGCATGGAAAATCCAGCCGGCGCCGTCAGCGTGAACTGGGTGCCACTCTATCACGACATGGGCCTCATGATGGGGGTGATGCAGCCGCTGTATCTGGGCGGGCTGTCCGTTCTTATGGCGCCTGCGTCCTTCATCCGCCGGCCGCTCAACTGGCTACGGGCCATTCACGACTATCGGGCGTCTGTGACCAGTGCGCCGAATTTCGCGTTCGATCTATGCGTCAGTCGTTTTCAGGCGGACGCGATGAAGGACATGGACCTGTCCTGCTGGCAACTCGCGCTGAACGGCGCTGAACCGGTCCACGCCAGCACGATCGATCGCTTCAACCGTACCTTCGCCCCCTACGGTTTGAATCCCGGGACGATGTATCCCGGCTACGGTCTGGCGGAGGCTACGCTGCAGGTGACAGGCAGTCGGCGGGGCGCCGGGGCGGTTCGGCGGATGGTCAGCCGGGACAACCTGCGGGCCGGTAGAGCGGACCCGCCGCGGGGGGAGGAAGATGGGCAATGCCTGGTGAGCAGCGGCCGCAGTGTCCCCAACGCGCACGTCGTGATCGTCGACCCTGATACGCAGAACCCAATGCCTCCCCTAGTGATCGGAGAGGTCCGGGTCCATGGCGCACATGTGGCACAAGGATACTGGTGCAACGCGGAGGTTTCGGCCGAAACCTTCCAGGTCAGCGGCGACGGGCCGTCAACCGAGCGCGCACTTCGCACCGGCGACCTCGGCTTCGTGGATGAGGCCGGGGAGCTATTCCTGACCGGCCGGATCAAGGACCTGATCATCATCCGGGGCATGAACCACTATCCGGCTGATATCGAGCGGACCGTGCAGGACAGTCACGAGGCATTGCGGCGTGACTGTGGCGCGGCGTTCGCCGTGACGGGCGACAGCCACGGTGAAAAGCTGATCATCGTGCAGGAGGTGGAACGCACGATGCGCCAGAGCCTGGACGCGGAAGACCTGGCACGGGTGGTCCGCGAGGCCGTCACCAAGGCGCATGACATCGCGGTCGAGGCGGTGGTCTTCATCCGCCCCGCCAGCCTGCCAAAAACCACCAGCGGTAAAATCCAGCGCGGCCTCGCGCGGCGCCTCTGGACCGAGGAGCGCCTGGAAGTCATCGGCGTCGGATGATGCCGGGGGATGGCTGGGGGATCGACGGATCATCCCGGCCTCCGGTCTTCCGGTTCGTTAGCGAAACCCCTCCAGTTCATGCTTGGCCCAGGCGAGCACCTGCGGGTTCGTCTGCCCCGTGAGCATACGCGCCATCCTGGGTGGCACCACCCCGCGGCTTCCGAACCGCCAACGGCACCCGCACAGTTATCATGTGCGCAGGGTTGGTTCAGACCCCGGTCCGTCGCGTGATCGTGCCCGTGGCGACAAGGTCCATCAGCAGCGCCATTGTCGCCTGACCAGTGATGGCGAAGGGGTCGAGGCTAGCGGTCTTGGAATGTTTTAGAAGCAGCGAAGGATTCACCGCGTTGGCGTCCACCTGCCCCATGGTCCAGTTGCCGAAGCGCCGTTCGGTGATCTCCTCATAGGCCAGCAGCCGGACCTGGCTGTGCCGTTCGTCGCGAACGATCGCGTTGTACAGGTCGCACACCTCGTCGCGGCCGCCTTCCAGCACCTGCACGAAGACGTCGCTAGTGAAGCACAACAGCCCGGTGATGCCGCGGCGCGGGTTGTTGCGGTGCGACTGCGCCAGGATTTGGTCAAGAACGGGAGCCGGCAGCGGCATGGCGACACGGCTAGCGTAAAGACAACTGACCAGCATTTGGGCCTCAGTTCTGCATGGAGATCAGCGAAAGGAATTCACGTCGCAACGCGGGGTCCTTCAGGAACGACCCGCGCATGACGCTGTTGGTCATCTTCGACCCGGTGTCCTTCACCCCGCGCCAGTGCATACAGAAATGGTCGGCTTCCATCACCACGGCGAGGCCGTCGGGCTTGACCTTATCCATAAGGAGTTCGGCGATCTGCGTAATCGCCTCCTCTTGTATCTGCGGCCGCGACAGGATCCATTCGGCCAGCCGGGCGTATTTGGAAAGCCCAATCAGATTGGAGTTTCGGTTCGGCATCAGACCGACCCACACCCGGCCCATGATCGGGCAGAAATGGTGGCTGCACGCGCTGCGCACGGTCATCGGCCCCACGATCATCAGCTCGTTCAGGCTCGTGACGTTGGGAAACTCGGTCACCGGCGGGGCCGGCCGGTAGCGGCCCTGAAACACCTCGTTCAGGTACATTTTTGCGACCCGGCGCGCGGTGTCCTGCGTGTTGTGATCGTTTTCAATGTCGATCACCAAGCTTTCCAGAACGCCGCGCATTTTCGTCGCGACCTCTTCCAGCAGCAATTCGAGCTCGCCCGGTTCGATGAACCCGGCGATGTTGTCATTTGCGTTAAATCGCTTGCCAGCCTGCTGCAGCCGGTTGCGTATCCTGTCCGATACCGGTCGCTCCGTGTTCAGGTCCTCGTCTTCCAAGTCTTCCATGCTCGACGTCCATCATCCCCCGCTTGCCTTGCTGGCCCGGCTTGACCTGCTTTTCCATTATGTCTGCCATCACGCTCGAAGGCGTAGGATGACTGCGGCCCCAGCGCAAGTGCGCTGCCGATCCAGGGCGTTCGGCGAGGCAGGCGGTCCTGCACAACACCTAACCATGGAATTAGTCGTGTGGTGGTCGAATGCCCGACCGTTATCCGCGGGGCTAAACGCGTTTATCTCCGCCAGCCGCCGCGCCGCCGCGACGGCTGGCGACCGGACTACCGTATACACGAGATAGCCCTGTGCGTTGGTAAGCTAAGCCCGAACCCATGCAATGGCATATGATGAATTTGCCTTTTCACGAACAGCCTTTCTGTCTAGTCCACTCCACCGGAAACGGCCTCATTAACCCCCGCAGCGTCATCTCCGGCGCCTGCCGCCCATTCAGTATCGCCTCCACGATCTCCGGTGCCAGCAAAGTCAGCCGCAGGATCCGGCTGACGTAGGATTTGTTGAT
>CANJSR010000417.1 GCA_947476855.1 Acetobacteraceae bacterium | reverse complement strand
TGGAAGCAGGGATCACGCTGGAGCCGATCATCGAATCCAACTCCCTGGAATTCCTGAAGCGGTCGGCGATGCAGGGCCTGGGCGTGACATTCCTCCATCGGTTGGAGGTTGAGGAGGAGGTCCGCCGGGGCGATCTGCGGTTCGTGCCGCTGGTTGATCCTTTGGTGGCACCCTCTGTCCTACGAATCGTGCATCGTCCTGGCGCGCCTTTGGACGCCCTGCCGCATGAACTCGCGGAGGCCATCGTCGCGGCGACCGGCCAAGATCAGGATGAAGCCTGAAACGCAGCACCATGAGCACAAATTGATGCTACATCAGGATCCGGCGAAATGGTAGACAGAGGCTGAGGACGGCTCGGAAAACAACGCCGCGAGGGCCGTACCGCCCTGTCGCCCGCACCATCTGGGCCACGGGGCCAGGAGAGCATAAGGCACGGACCATGAAGACCCCCGAGGAAACCAAGCCACTGGATACCGACAAGGACCTGGCCCCGCCGCGCCCCGCCCGGTCATTGCTGTCCCGCTTTGGGCGCCGGAAACCGGCCACGGAACGGCGCGCCGTCGATACCCAGGATGAGATTGACGAACGCGAGCTGGACAAGATTTCCGGCGGCCGCATTCACCGTATTGACATTTGATCCTACGCCAAAATCGCCGGACTCGTTGTTGAAGCCAGCGCGATAGTCCGATAGTCTCGTTACCGTCGATTGCGGAACTGCAGTCGTGCGCAAGGGACGTCGGTCTGGCGGGGAGCATGATGCAGCAGATCGGGGACTGGCTCGAGCAGCTTGGGCTTGGGCAGTACGCCGTTCGGTTCGTCGACAACGGCATCGAAACCGATGTTCTGCGTGACCTCACGGACGACGATCTGGCGGCGCTTGGCGTCCTGCTGGGCCACCGGCGGCGTATGCTGCGCGCGATCCGGGACCTACCTGAATTCCCCTCGCGCCCAGCGGAACAGGGGGAACGCCGGCAAATTACCGTGATGTTCGCCGACCTAGTCGGCTCGACCGCCCTGGCGTCGCGGCTGGACCCCGAGGACATGCGCCATGTGATCAGCGCCTACCAGGATTGCTGCGCGTCTGTTGTCGCTCGCTATGACGGGTTTGTCGCACAGTTTCTGGGCGATGGCGTCATGGTCTGTTTCGGCTACCCGCGCGCGCACGGCGATGACGCCGAACGGGCTGCCCGAGCGGCGCTCGACATCATCGACGCGGTCGATCGGCTGGCCGTTCCAAAGGCGAGCAACCTGCGCGCCCATGTCGGCATCGCGACGGGCATCGTGGTCGTGGGGGACATCCAGGGTACTACCCCGCGCCGCGGCGCCGCGCGGGAATGGGCGGTGGTCGGCGAAACGCCCAATCTTGCATCCCGCCTGCTAGCGGCCGCGGCGGCGGGAGAGGTCGTCGTCTCCAGCACGACCCGTCGGCTGCTGGGCGATGTGTTCACGATCCATCCAGGCCGCGCGCTGATGCTGAAGGGTCTGGAAGCACCAGTGGAATCCTGGATCGTCCGTGCCGTGATCCCGGCCACCAGCCGTTTCGAAGCCGTACATCCTGGGCGACTGACGACCTTCGTCGGGCGCGGTCCGGAAGTCGCGCTGCTGGAGCAGCAGCGGGCTCGAGCCTTCGGGGTCGGTCAGGACTGCCAGGGGCAGGTCGTGATAATTTCAGGCGAGGCCGGGATCGGCAAATCCCGCTTCATCGCCGAATTCGCCGATCGGATCGGCGGTGAGAAAACGACCCGCCTGCGCTATCAATGTTCTCCATATCACACGACCAGCGCGCTGCACCCGGTGATCGAACAGCTCCGCGGAACCGCCGGAATCGCGGGCGACGACGATACGGACGTCAAGCTCGACAAATTGCAGACTCTGCTCAGCGCGACCTCTCCAGTCGCCGACGATGCCGTGGCCTTGCTGGCCGCGTTGTTGTCGATCCCTTCCTCGCCGCGCTTTCCGCCCCCGGCCTATGATGGTGTCAGGCGCCGCCGGCAGACCCTGGCGACCCTGCTGGATCAATTGGAGGCCCTGGCTCGGCGCCAGCCTGTGCTGATCCTGTTCGAGGACATCCATTGGGGCGATCCCACCACGCTCGAACTGCTCAATCTGATGATCGAGCGGATCCGTGGCCTGCCGGTGCTCGCGCTGGTCACGCATCGCCCGGAGTTCGCCCCGCCCTGGATCGGCCTCGGCAGCGTCACATCGGTCACGCTAGAACGTCTCGGCGTGGAGAATGTTCGCGCGATGATCCGCTGGATGGCCGGCGCGACCAAGGTCCCCGACGCCCTCATCGCACATATTCATTCCAAGACTGACGGCGTTCCACTGTTTGTGGAGGAACTGACCAAGGCGGTCCTGGAATCAGGCCTGCTGGTCCAGGAGCCGGACGGCTATCGGCTGGATGGGCCGCTGCCTCCACTCGCCATCCCCTTCACACTCCAGGACTCCCTGATGGCTCGCCTCGACCGGCTGGCCCCTGTGCGGGAGGTCGCGCAGGTGGGCGCTGTCATCGGTCGGGAATTCTCCTTCGCCTTGCTGGCGGCGGTTGCCAACCGTGATCACGCGACGCTGGCCGCGGCGCTTGAACGGCTGGAAGCGGCGGAACTGCTGTTTCGGACTGGAACGCAGCCGCATAATCGTTATCGGTTCAAGCACGCCCTGGTCCGTGAAGCAGCCTATGAGAGCCTCCTGCACAGCCGCCGCCAGGTACTGCACCGGCGGGTCGCGTCCGTCCTGCGGGGGTCGATTCAGGCGGTGGCGGCCGCGGAACCGGAACTGATCGCCCATCATCTGGCGCAGGCTGGCCTGGCTGTCGAGGCCGTGGAGTGGTGGGGCAAAGCCGGGGAACAGGCCGCTGCAAGGTCGGCCTATCAGGAGGCGATCGCACATTACCGAGAGGCGACGGCGCTAGCTGAAACCCTGGTTGAAGCCGATCGTGACCGAAGCCTCATGATACGCCTCTACATCGCCTATGGCGATGCGCTTTCCAGCGGTCTCAGCCCAGGTGCTCCGGCGACAAGACAGGCCTATGCGCGGGCCCGGGCCCTGGCGTCGGAGATCACCATCGGTGCGGAGCGCTATCCGGTTTTCCATGGGTTATGGACGAGCAGTGTGGTCCGCGCGGACACGACCTCAATGCGTGACCTTGCGGCGATGTTTCGGATTGAGGCAAGCCGGAGCCCAGGGACACCCGAGGCCGGTTTGGCCCGCCGCTTTGTCGGAGTTCTCGGCTGGATGGTGGGCGATTTCCCTGAAGGCAGAGCCAACCTTGAAGCCGCGGTCCGAGCTTATGAGGCAGCGCCCTCGCATGACTTTGGCTTTCAGCTCGATCTGCATCCAGGTGTAGCGGCCATGCTGCAGCTTGCGCTTGTGGATGGTCTACAGGGGAGGGATCGGGCAGCGCGCGCTATGAGCGAACGCGGGCGGGCGCTTGCCGTCGCGACCGCGCATACGTCAACGATGCTCTACGCACACACCTGGGGCGGAACGTTGTATGCGATGCTGGAAGACCCGGCGGCCACGCTGGCAAGTGCGCGGGTCATGTCGCGCATGGGGCAGGAGCATGACCTGCCGTTCTGGCAAGTCCTGGCGAGGTTCTTCGAGGACTGGGCGAGGTGGCTGACTGGCGACCATGCCGTGCCGATGGACGGCATGCGCCAGTCGGTAGAGTTCGTACAGGATCATGGGCTGAAGTGGTACTCTATCCTGCTGTCGGTCCTGATGGCCGCGCCGGAGGCCGCCATCGGGGACGGAAAGGAGGCCGGTCTCGCCCTGGTCGATCAAGCACTGGAAGAGATCGCGGCAACCGGACTGATGTGGCTGCGGCCCGAGGCATTGCGGCACCGCGCAGCTATCCTGGCACAAGGGTGCGAGGCGGACCGGGACGCAGCCGAACAGGCTTATCTTGAGGCCCTTCACACCGCTCGTTTTCAGAGCTTTCACCGCTCCGCCCTGCGCGCAATCATTGGACTGGCTAACCTTCGGGGCGCCCTGCCGGACCGGGATATTGTCGAGGATGTTTTGCGATCGTGTCCGGTGGACGCCGATATGGCCGAACTTGGGCTTGTGAAGAGGGGGCGGTGGTCGGAGAGGTGGGATCCGAACCCACGACTTTCAGACTCATACGATCGTGTCCCCGAGCGGTGTAATACCAGTCCCCCCAACCCCTGACTCACGCTGGGGAGATCGTGTCCCATTGCGTGGTGTAACAGCTGCCTGCCGGTCGTCGGTTCCCCTTGTGGGTCGGGCTGATCAGATCACCATTGAGAGGTGGCTGGGTTTGTCTGCACAGCGTTACGCTGCCGATAAGTGGATCGTGTCCCGATGCGTGGTGTAACAGCTGTGTGCCCGTTGTCGGTTCCCCTTGAGGGTCAGGCTGATCAGATCACCATTTCTGGCAAGCCGATGACGGGATCATCGCTCAGGCCGGCGATGGTTT
>CANJSR010000416.1 GCA_947476855.1 Acetobacteraceae bacterium | reverse complement strand
CGAAGCCAGCCGAGACATCAGTGTAGTGGTATTCCAGGTCCGGCCGGTCCCCGAGCGCCCGCAGCACCGCATCCGCGGTGGCGCCGGTACCGGCGCCCACCTCCAGCACCCTGTGCGGCCGGGCGGCGGCGATGGCGGCGGCGACCGAGGCGTTGCAGGCCGCGAGCACGGGCTGCTCCCGGTAGATCGCCTCCACCAGGCGCATGGAGCCGCCGGGGAACATGACGTCGGTGCCTTCGCGCTCTCCGGCGATCACATCCGGCAGGGCGGCGACGCAGAGGTCGAGCAGCGCCAGCGGATCGCGCAGCGACGGCGCGCGGGCGAGGAGTTCGTCCCGCGATGGCGCCAAACCAGTGTTCCGGCCGAGCAGGTCCACCACCGCGTCGAACAGGCGGGCATGACGTGGCAGAACGCTCCGACGCTCGGCCAGACCCTCGCCGCCATGGGGCATTCCGCGCTCGCGCAGGACCTCGGCCATCAGGTGGCGCGCGTGGGCGTCGACGGCCAGATGCAGCGTGGCGTCCACCGCTTCCGCGCCCCGACCCGCGAGGGGGAGAGCGGCGGCTGCGGCGGCGTGGACCGATCCGGCGTCCGATGTCGCACCCATCGCCCGCCACACCTGCGGGGAGAGGCTCGCATGCACGATCTGCGAGTCCGGTCCCGACAGGGCCCTGGCGAAGGCCTCCACGGCGTCGGCCGCGACCATCGGATGGATGCCCTGGCGGCGCAGGCGTTGCAGGCCCTCTCCGACGAAGGCCTCGTTCTCCCACAGGCCCCACTGGATCAGGCGGAAGGGACGGCCGAGGGCCTGTTGCCGTTCGGAGAAGGCGGCCTCGAAGCTGCAGGCCGCGCAATAGCTGGCCTGGCCGACATTTCCGGGGAACGCGGCGAAGGCGCCGATGGAGGAAAACACCGCGAAGAAGTCCAGCGCATCATCGGCCGTGGCGGCGGAGAGCGCGATCAGACCCTCCACCTTCGGGCGCATGGCGGCGGCGAAGGCGGCTTCCTCTGTGCGTTCGAGCGGGACGAATAGCGGATCGAACACCGCCTGGATGACGCCGTGGACCGTGCCGAACCGGGTCCGGACGGCGGTCAGGGCGGAGATGGCACCGTCGGCGGTGGTGATGTCGGTGGCGCGATACTCCGCCTCGGCCCCCAAGGAGCGCAGTTCATCCAGGAAGGCGCGCCGGTCGGCGTCGAGCGGCTGGCGCCCGACCAGGAACAGCCTGGCGCGATGGCGGGACGCCAAGTGGCGGGCGACGTCGCGGCCGACGCGGCCCATGCCGCCGACCAGCAGATAGACTCCGCCGTCACGCAGCGCGGCACCCGTGGAGGCATCGGCGAGAGGTTCCAGGACCCGATCGAACCGGGCTCCGCCGCGCAGGGCGACGACCTCTCCGGAAGGTGATGGAGAGGCGGACAGGACGGCCTGGCGCAGGGCTGGGGTCCACTCGGCCGGATCGATGTCGAGGATCACGACCCGCCAGGACGGGAACTCCCGCCCGATCGCCTTGGCGAGGCCCTGCACCGTCGCAACCGCCGGATGCACGGCGGATTCCGAGCCGGTCACCGTTTGGGCGCAGGCCGTCACGACCCGCAGTTCCAGCGCGGCCTTCCCCAGGCCTCGTGCCGCGAGGTCACGCACCAGCCTCAGCAAGCCCGTCGCGTCGCCGGCCCCCGCGTCGCAGAACACGATGCGCGATCCGTCCGCCACGGCGGCACCGGTCTGGCCCAGCAACCTTGCCAGGCTCTCGGCGCCGACGACCATGTCGGGTTCGAGGGCGGGACCCGCGTCGGCCGCGCGTTCCACCCACACCGGGCGGAAGCTTCTGGGCGCCACGGCCTCCGGTTCGGCCACGCGCGAGGCCGCCGCGCCGCGCATCTGGAACCCGGTCCAATGGATCGCGGGCTTGCCCGCCGCATCGGCAATGGTCAGGTCGACGCGATCGGCGCCCGTCCTGCGGGCCAGAATGAAGCACCCGGTCGAGGGCGGGGGCGCAAGGATATCGATCGCCTCCACCCCGGTCGGGTAGCGCAGCCGGGGCGTCGCACCATCCCCCCGCGCGAGCAGGGAGGCACCCGTCTGGATCGCCGCATCCATCAGACGGGGCGACAGGCCGCACCCGTCATCGGGACCGGTCGGCCCGACCCAGGCCAGCGCCACCTCATCCCCCACCCAAACCTCATCAAACCCCGCGAAGCTCGGCCCCAGCCGCACGGCGCCGCGATCCAGCGCGTCGAGTTCCTTGCGGGAGGCGTGCTGGTCGGTCTCGGCCTTCACCGCCGCCACGTCGATCGCGGGTGGTTCAGCCGCGCGATCGAACACCGCCACGCAGCGCGCGGCCGGCGTGTCGGAGGTTCCGGCCAGCATGGCGCAGGCGGCCCCATCCACTTTGATCCGGACGGTGATCCCATCCGGCGGCACGCTGATGGTCTGGGCCCAGGCGACGTCGCGCAGCCCTCGGACCGTGCCGGTCCCGCGCTGGGCGGCGGCGAACCGCGCCATCTCCAGAAACACCGAGGCATGCAGCAGAGGCACGCCCCCGATCACATGATCCCGCGCGATCGGGTCGGTCGCGGTGAAACGGTGGGAGACGTCTCCATCGTCGCCAACCCGGGCAAATGGGTGCGCCGCCGGAGTGGGACGCCGAGCGGCCCAGTGGACGGCGCGGGTGAAGGGGTAGTGGGGCAGAGGGAGGGGACGGTGCTGACCGGCCCAGACGTGGGGCCAGGCGGGCGCCTCACCACTCACATAGCGTTCCGCCAGCCGGTCGAGATCGTCGCTGACCGGCCCACTCGTCCCCGCGCCGCCACGGACCACGCCGGACAGCCAGTCGCCCCGCTCCAACCGGTCCGCCGCATCGGCGACGGACCCGGCCACCAGGGCCAGCCGATGATCGAAATGGGTGCGGCCCAGCGCGAGGGTCGCGGCGACATCGGCCAAAACCTCCTGTGTCCCCCGCAGCCATACCGCCAAGTCGGCCGCTCGACGGGCCAACCCATCGGCGTCACGGGCGGATAGCAGCAGGAGTTGCGGTGAGTCGTCCGCGATGCGGGGGGACGCGGATGGCGCTTCCTGCAGCACGACATGGGCGTTCGTGCCGCTCAAGCCGAAGGCGCTGACGCCGGCGCGACGCGGCACATCGGCCGGGGTTTGCCAGGGGCGACGCTCGGTGATGACGGACAGGCCAGATGCGGCGACATCGATCTTCGGGTTCAGCGTGCCGAAGTTGACCGAGGGGACGAGTTCCCCATGCCGCAGGCACAGCACGGTCTTGATCAGGCCCGCGAGCCCAGCGGCCTCCGCCGTGTGTCCGATGTTGCTTTTGACGGAGCCCAGCGCGCAGGGGGGTGCGTTAGTTGGGCGGTCGCCGAGGGCGGTGCGGAGGGCGGCGACCTCGATCGGATCGCCCAAGGGCGTGCCGGTGCCGTGGGCCTCGATATAGGTCAGGGTGGTCGGGTCGATACCGGCCTGGGCGTGGACGGCGCGCAGCAGGGCGGTCTGGGCGTCGGGATTCGGGGCGGTGATACCGTTGCTGCGGCCATCCTGGTTGGTGCCGGTGGCCTTGATGACGGCGTCGATTCGGTCGCCATCCGCCAGCGCCTGGGCGAGCGGTTTCAGCACGATGGCCGCGACGGCTTCGCCCACCACGATCCCGTTGGCGGCGGCATCGAAGGTGTGGCAGCGGCCATCGGGCGACAGCATGCCGGTACGGGTCATCGCCACGAACGGCTTTTCATCGAGGAACAGGCTGACGCCGCCGACCAGCGCCATCCCGATCTCCCCTCGCCGCAGCGCCTGGCAAGCCAGGTCGAGCGCCACGAGGGACGCCGAACAGGCGGTGTCCACGACCAGCGCGGGGCCTCGGAGATCGAGGAAGTAGCTGATGCGGGACGCCAGCAGGGAGACGAGGTTGCCGGTCAGGCCATAGGACTGCGCGGCCTTGGCGTCCGGTTCCAGCAGCGCGTCGTAGCCGGAGTTGGACGCACCGACGAACACCCCGGTCGCGCTGCCTTTCAGGCGATCGGCGGCATAGCCCGCGTTCTCGAACGCCAGCCAGGCCTGTTCGAGGAACAGCCGGTGCTGCGGGTCCATCGCCGCGGCTTCGCGGGGGGAGATGTTGAAGAACCCCGCGTCGAAGCGGTCGATGCCGTCCAGGAAGCCGGCCCATTTGCTGACGGTGCGGCCCGCGGCGGCGGGATCGGGGTCGTAGAATGTGGCCGCGGCCCAGCGCTCGGCCGGGACCTCCGAGACCAGGCACTCTCCGGCCGCCAGCGCCTGCCAGAACCGGTCGAGGTCCGGGGCACCGGGGAACCGGCCCGCCATGCCGATGACCGCGATGTCGCCGACGGCGGGGGCGACAGCCGGAGCGAAGACGGTTTGGGGACGCGCCAACATAGCCGCTTCCGGTTCGGCACGGACACCCACCCCCGTCATG